>SLNJ01000126.1 GCA_007133065.1 Opitutales bacterium | reverse complement strand
TCGCAACTTGCGCGCCATCACTCCAATCATCCAGGCTCGGGCGCGTTCAGTCAAATCTTATATCTGAACAGTGACCCCTTTTTCAGCCCCAGCGGTCATGCCCTCCAGGCCATCCGCAGTGCCGGCGTGGCCCTGCCGAACAGCTTCGTGCCGCTGGACTGAACCCGCACCGCCCAGCAGTTGGAGGTGTAGTACCACAACTCGCCTTGGCTTTCGCAACTCATTGATGGTCAACACTCGCGTTTTTGAAAGTGTAGAAGATGGGTTCGATGCTGCCATCCTCCCCGCTCCGTCGACGCACCCGCGGTCGCTGTGCCGCAGTCCGGCGCCCATCCAGGTAGATCTCCGAAGGAGCACTCCCGGAACGGTAATACGGCGTTGCTTCCTCCGGGCGGTGGCGCGGGCCGCAGATCCCGCTTATCTCCTCTTCAACGAGCTCGTAGAGCGCCTGGCGCACATTCGCCCGCAGCATGTCGCGAAGCAGCTTCGCCGCCTCGCCCGATTCGGCTTGTTGCAGCCGCTCCATCAGTTCAATGTTCTTCATGGTGGTTTCCTCTTTTGGTTTGTTTTCCTAGCCCCCGAGCATGGTTGCTCGGGGGCGGGAAACCACCTCAAAGTTTCAACAATCGATGGGACGCTTCCTCGCCGCTGGGAGGTTGGATCGATCCCAGTAAGAGAAACCGTACAGGTTCAGGTTCGCACCCCATGTCCGGTCGGTTTCTTGGAAGTCGTTGTTGTCATACAATCTCGCCCGGAAATGCATGTCAGGAACTCTGAGCTTTGTCTGCAGTGGCGTTCAACCGCACGCCTTGCACGTTGATTCGGCCACCTATCCTTCGAACCATTCCCCGGTAACATAATCGTAGAATCGACGGGGATTTCTTGTGCTCCGGTCATAGAACAGGTATCCCCCATGTCGTACCGAGTAGAAAAACGGGTACATGCTCTCGCGTGACCACAACCACCCAAGTCGGGCATCCCATCCCCAGAAACCAGTGTCCGACTCTTGGACAAAAATCCAGGCGTCCTGCTCCTTCACCCAAGTCCAGGGATAGTGGTCAACATACAGGCTTCCCATATGCGGAGACGAAACCCATCCATTCGCTGTGACTGTTGAGGAGGGGAACACCCGGACAAACGGGTCCATCCAAGCCAGGTGGAGGATTTCCAGGCGGTTCGCCTCGCGATCGGCACGGCCCAGTACAACGCCATATCCGTGCTCGTCCGGACCAAGAAGAATGATCGGCGAATCCGCACGGTCCGACTCCGGGATCATATCGCTCACAACGGACCATGTTTGCCCGTCGTCGCCGGACCACGCTACGAACGCTTGCCGACTTGCGTCCTCACTCACCTGCCCTGCCGCGACAACGTACCCTGGCCGCAAGGGAGGAAACGCAAAGAAATGAACGAGCGGATCTGCGGCGCTGCCAAACACGTCCGAACTTCTGTCCCACTCCGCGACCACGAAGCCGCTTGCGCCGTCGTCGGTGCTCCTCACGATTCGGCCACGAGAAGCCATTAGCATCGTCCCAGTGGCGTCGCTTCGCCCAATCGCGGAAATCCGCTCCGGAAATTCATGGGGATCGTCGGGTCGCTCGATCGCCCCCGGCCAGTGCAGTGGCATCTCCCAGGCTCCACGGGCATCACCCAGCATCCCCCGCCGAACCGTAAAGCGGCCCAGGGCGTTCTGCGCCGCGATCACCACAAGCCGGTCGGCGAGAAAAAACTCCTCTGTCGCAACTCCCGACAGCCACGGCGTATCAACGAACCATCCCGGCGCTCCTAAGCTGCGGGTCATATAGAGGCGGCCCGATTCGAATGGTCCGTGCGCCACGGTGTATTCCCCCGACTCGGCAATCCACGGAGCCTGAACATAGCGGTATCCGTCATCAAAGCTCCGCAAGAAAGGTTCCCCTTCAACCGGGATAAATCCCGCGTCCGCCTCCACGCGGAAAAGGGTGGGATGCGCATCTTCCGGAGACTCAGTCGCATTTTGGGCATGGGCCAACGACAGGAAGAGATCGCCTTCGACTTTGAAGAGTCGCAAATTGTAATCGTTTTCACGCAATGGAGCAATCCCTTGGACCGGGAGGTTCAATCTCTCCGGTTCAAAGAAATCAGTGATATTCGGCCGGGAGACATATCGGAACATCCGAAACAGGTCGCCTTTGTAGCCGAAATATGTCCGGTTCATGTGCTCGACCATGAACGCAGGCGCCACGCGGTCCCGTACGTCTCCCCCGTGCAGCTCAGGATAGTCATGGATGGGCAGGCTGAGCACTTCATAGATCTGAAGCTCTCGCCAAGCTACTTCCGCAGATTCTGGCAACTTTGTGATAGTGACGTTCATCGATTCAGGAACATCGGCCAGATGGCTCATAACGCATGAGAGGGTTCCGGCGGAGTCTGTGGTGTGACCTTGAATAGGATTACTAACAAACGGGAATGCTGCGAGGAGTAGTGCAATCGATGCCACGGAAATATTTCCTGGCGTTAAGTAGTATTTCTTTTTCATGCTCGTTTTTTTCTTGGGGTGTTCTGAGTGTGATTATAAATATCAAGCGATTTACAGTTGAACCCGAGTATTGGAGATCGTGCTGATCTGGTGCTCACTTGGGCATGGGAGAGCGGTCGGGGCGTGAGGGGATGGATCGCCCTTTTGACAGCGCGCACTGCTCGTTTGTTCCGGGCAGGGTGCCGAAATATCCACTGCCATAGCGGGCCGGTCTTTTATCTGACTCATGGGGCTGCAAAAGATGACATGGGAGTTGTCAGGCGGGAACGATCCGCAGACCCTGACAACGTATGAAAGACAAACTGATTATTCCCACGTCGAATGAACAGACTGACGCGAAAGCCGAAGTCATCAAGCTTGGAATCGACATCCACGCGAATGAGTACGTGGTGGTGCGCCAGGCGGACGGCGCAGCGCCGCAGCCACCACAG
>SLNJ01000092.1 GCA_007133065.1 Opitutales bacterium | reverse complement strand
CGCTGAACACGCACACCCTCGCCGCGTTCGCCGTGTGGGACAAGGAGGCCGGACGCAAACTGACGGAGCTCCAGAGGGCCTTGGTCAATTCGGCAACACCCGCTGAGAAGCCGTCCACCCCGTCACTGGGGGCGGTGTTTCAGGGATGGGGGGTGGAGGTTCAAAGCCAATAGCGGGGGAAATGTGAAACAGAAGTTAGCTGACCGTTATTGAAGCCGGAAGCGGCCGATACGGTAATCCCAAAACGATCAACTCACTCCGTCCGGAGCTGGAGGATGATTTCGAAGAGGCGCCGGTGGATTTGACACGCGCCAGCCGGTAGATGGCCAATGCCCGTGTCAGTGTTCTGATTGATATGCGAAGCCGCCTTGCCGCTCTGGACCGGGCGACGGCGGGATTCGGCAGGCTGTTGCGCAACGTGCTCGCGGTGACGGGCGCCTATTTGGGTTTTCGCGCCATCGCTCGCCAGGGGCGCGCAACGCTCGCACTCGGGGCGGAGCTGGACCACCTCTCGAAGCAGACCGAGATCGCGGTCTCGGACCTGATGGCATTGCGTCAGGCATTCGAGGACAATGGGGTGGCGCCGCAACGGGTGGGCCGGGCGGTCAACGACATGCAAAGGCGGATCGCGGAGGCGGCCCGGGGGATCGGGGAAGGTCGGCAGGCGCTGCGGGACCTGAACCTCGAGGCCACGGAACTCGCCCGGTTGTCGCCCGCAGACCAGTTCGCGCTGCTCGCCGAGCGCATCGGGGAGATCGAGAACCCCGCCCAGCGCACGAACACGGCGATGGCGCTTCTGGGCAAGAGCGGGGCGGACCTCTTGCCGCTCTTCCAGTCCGGGGGTGCCATCGACGAGGCCCGCGAATCCCTCGGCAAGCTGCCGGAAGTGATGGAGCGCAACGCCGAGCAGTTCGAGCGTATCGACACCTTGATGGGGCGCATGCCGAACAAGTCGCGCCAGTTGTTTGCGGGGCTCGGCGATCAGCTGGCCGGCCATCTGAGCGAGCCACTGGAGCGTCTGAACCGGCTGGACTTGACCGGCATGGGGCAGCGCATCGGGGCGTTCATCTCGATGGGCCTTGAATCGATCCAGGATGGAACCTTCTCCGAGTTCATCAGCCTCGCGATTGAGGCGGGTTTTGAGCAGGGGCTGGCGGGTGCGCGGCGCATGCTCGATGCCTTCGGCACGGATGGTGTGTGGATGAGAACGCTCGGCGCCGCTTCGATGACGATCGGGGTGGGGCTCGCGAAATTGGCCTCCGACGCGCTCGGGTTCCTGTCGCTCTTTAGCGCGCACCTGAGCGTCGGGTTCACGTTCGGGTTCGAGAAGGCGCGCGAGGGATGGGGCAAGCTCAAGGACATTCTGCTGGCGGGGCTCGCTGAGGTGATCAACTTTTTCAGCACGCGCATTGAGACGGTGCTCAACCGGGCGATCGCGTGGGCGAACAGGATCCCCGGCGTCAACATTGGGCAGGCTTCGATCGGACGGGTGGACTTCACGGGCTCGGAGGAGGGGTTCACGGCCCGTTCCTTCGCAGACATCCTGCACGAGGCACAAGCGGCGGTTGTGGACCGGGCCGACGCCCGCCGCGCCGCGCTGGAATCGAACCTCCAGGCCTCCCTGCGAGCGATCGGGGCGGAGACCGACGCGACCGATGAGCAGGCGAGCGCCACCGAACGGCTGAACCAGCTGATCGCAGAAAGGATCGCCCTGCGCGAACAGGAAGACCCGCAGGCCCCCGGGGTGCCGCCAGTGTTTGCGGGTGCTCCGGGGCCGGAATCATTCGCGGACAAAAGCCAGGAACGCTTCGAGGAATTCCTCTCGGGGAGCGGTGACTTCGGGGTCGGAACATGGACCGCCGCCAAAGCCGCGTTGATGGATTACGTTACGAGCGCCGGGACCGTCGCCCAGCAGGTTTATTCTGCGATCGGGGGAATCGCGACGGGCCTCACCGAAGGGATCAGCCAGTCGCTCAGCGGGCTGATCGAGCGGACAATGTCGTGGGGGGAGGCCCTGCGCAACATCGGCACGACGCTCGCAACCTCCGTGCTCAGCGCGTTCACGGACATGGCCGCGCACTGGATGGTGCAGCGAACCATGATGTTCGTGCTCGGGCGCAAGTTCGACGCCGCTGAGGTCGCCTCCAATGTGACGAAAAACTCAGCGATTGTGGCGAGCGAATCGGCAACGGCCACCGCAACCGCAGCGGCATGGACCCCGGCCGCGCTGCTCAAATCGATCGCAACGTTCGGGGTGGCGGCGATTGTTGGACTGGCGCTCTTTGCCGCGGCGATGGGCTCGTTCGAGCGGGGCGGATACACGGGCGCGGGAGGAAAGTACGAACCCGCGGGCATCGTGCACCGGGGCGAGTTCGTGATGCCGGCCGACGTGGTGGCAAAGCGCGGACCGGGATACTTCTACGCGCTGATGGACTCGCTGCGGTTCGAGCGCCCGGCACCGAGCCTCGCAGGGTATGCCGCAGGCGGGCTCGTGGGTCTCGACTCCCAGCCGGCGCGGTCGAGCACAACGGCAGCAGGCGACAGCCCCACCCAGCGGCCGATCCGGTTCGTGATGGTTGACAGCCGCAAGGATGCCGAACGCCTGCGCGTGGATCCCGAGTTTGAATCGGTCATCGTGGACATCGCCAGGCGCAACCGAGGGGAAATCGCCACATGAGCGCTGTTAACTGGCCAACCGATCCGGATGCGGATCCGTATATCGTGTTCACCTCGGAGTGGGACCACGACTACCACGATGTGGAGGGCGGTTCGACCTACGGGGGCAAGCGCCGCAGATGGCGGTTCTGGAGCGACGGGAGGGTGGACACCCAGGGGCAGCGCTGGTACAAGCCGACCGGGGAGTGGTTCACCCGCAGGACCGATCTGCAGCTTCACAGGGTCGATGGGACGATCACGACCTACCGCGGCGACCACCTGAGCTGGGACGGGATGGACGCGCGCCGGTTCAGTGCCGGCGACGTCAAGAACGCGCAGGAAGGCGACCAGTTCCATGGGGCGGTATGGGACAATAACACGGTGCGGGGCGATCCGGGGTTCGTCCACTTCTACAGCGTGGGAGAGGCGTTCTCGCAGGAGTGGGCGCTCGCCAATGACCCGAACCGGCGAATCCACACCGGGCTGATCACGCTGTGCGGGCGTGAAACCCTCCTGCTGGCGGTGCTGCCCGACTGGAGCACGCCGGTTGTTTCTGCGATCCAGATCGAAGCCGACATCGCGGAGGGGGTGACAGGCATCCAGGAGCGCCGCGCCGATTCGCTGGCCCCGCGGGTGCGGATGCGCTACCGCGCGAGCCTGGGCGATGCGCAGCTGCAAGTTCTTCGAAGCGTGCTCGCGGGACTGGACGGGCGTCCGGTCGCGATCCCCTTTTGGCCCGACTGGCTGAACACCGTGGAGGGTGCGGACGGGGCGGAGGAGACCGACATCCAAACCCGGGCGCTCATGGGCCAGGTCAATGCCGGTTGGAACGGGCGGTTCTCGGACGTGGAGGTCACAACCGGAGGCGCCCTGCCAGATCGCGCATTTTGCGGAGCGCTCCTTGTGGGCAGGCTCGCCCCCTCGACCCTCAAGGCGATCACAGACGGGCTCGCGGAGCTGGACATCGCATTTGTGGAGGACTCGCCCTGGGAGTGCAGCGCCGTGCCCGCGCAAACCGACCCGGGAGCATGGGATCCCACGTGGGCGATCAACTGGGCCGCCCTGCCCGAGCAGTCCCAGCGCCTGCTCGTAGACTATGCGAACCTGGGTCGCGGGCGCCGGTCCGTGAGCGAGGGCACCGCCGATGCGCACTTTTGGCGGCAGGTGGCGGGCGTTACGCTGGGGCGTCCGGGGATCGCGCAGCTACTGGCATTTTACTGCGCAAGGGGCGGGGGGGTGGAAGCGTTCGCGTTGCCGAGCGCCCTGCAACCGGGGGCGGCCACTCCCACAGCTCCCCACCAGTTCGATGCATCCAACGGGCGGGTGCGCTTCTCCCGGGGCGAGCTTCGGTTTGAATGGGTGACGCCCACCCTGGCCGATGCGCGGATCGTGGTCGAGCAGCAGAAAGAGACCCCTTCGGTTGACCAGGAGCCCGCGAGCTTCGCATTCTTGTACCGCTTCCACTACGCGGGCGAGACGCTCGAACTCACCGACTGGGAGGAGCCGCAGAGCGCGGACGCTGCCACCTGGAAACCGGCAAGGATCGAGCACGGGCGGATTCGCCAGTCGTTAAAGCCGCAGAACGAGGAGTGCGAAATCACCGCTTCGCTCGAGGACGTCCCGCTCCTTGAGCCGCTCCTTCGGCTTGAACTCGAGACGCCCGCCCGAGTGGATATCTTCGAGCGCGAGCTGCCCACGGGCGAACCGCAGATGCTCTTTACCGGGATGATAGAAAAAGCCCGCGCCAATGGAGAACGGGTGAGGCTCACGGCGGCAGCCTTCGGAGGGGCGCTCGCGCGGCGGGTGCCGCGCTTTCAATGGTCTATCACGTGCAATCACACGCTCTTCTCCCACGGGTGCGCGCGCCGCCGACCTTTGGCCATGGTCCCTTCAAACTTCATGGCGTCGGCGCAGTTCGAGGACCAGTGGTCCGACCCGAAGCTGATCTTAAAGGAGGTGCAGTATCCGGGGACACCTCCACCGCACCACTACTACGCGGGCGGATGGGTGGAGACCGGGACCGGATCCAATCGCCAGGTCCGTGAAATCCTCGAGAGCTGGACGCTCAGTGCCGAAGGGCAATTGCACCTGCTCCTGGCACGCCCGATTCGGACCGAGGAACTCGAAGCCGGGCAGCTCTTCCAGATCTATCCGGGGTGCGACGGCAAGTACAGCACGTGCGGATCAAAATTTGGAAACTCTGAAAACTTCGGGGGCTTCCCGTTCATGCCCGCCTGGATCGAGCAGGCCCCGGCGGGAGCCCCACCGAAAACCGGCAAATGAGCGCGTATTTTGAGAACGAGGAGAGGGTTGAGCAGCTTGCGGCGAGCCTTGAGCGTTGGCACGGGACGCCGTTTTTGCAGCACCACGCTAAGCCGGGCGTCGGGGTGGATTGCGTCCGGTTCGTGCGCGAGGTCTTTCGCGAGTGCGGGGTCGATGTTTCGAGCGCTGAAGACCTGCCCCGCTATGGCCTCTCCTGGGGAATTCACCAGGCGGAGAGCCAAGTGCTCGCATGGCTTTTGCAGGAGCGATCGCTCCGCAAGCGCTTCGCACGTCCTGAACCGCGGGAGCCGTGGATCCCGGGCGACATCCTCGCGGTGCGCCGGAGCCTGTCGGTTCACCATGTCGGTATTGCAGGAGCCGATACACACGAAGTGTGGCACGTTGACATCCCGGCCGGTGTGACCCGCATCGATTGGGAGGCCGCGCGCGGGCACCTCGAAATTGCCGGCATCTTCCGCTTACGCGCATGAGTTTTCTAGTTCCAAAGCCAGAGCTTCCTTCGGCCGGCGCGCCGGAGCGGCAAAGCTACGAGGCCTCGGGACCTGTGCCGGTCGGGTTCGGGCGTTTTCGGGCCGGGCTCAAGCTCTTCGAATCCCCGTTCAATCATTCGCACAGGGACCACGGCGACCGCCGCCCCAAAGGAAATGTCTACTCGATCGTGGCCGGAGGGATTCACGGTCCGGTGGAGCGGCTCTACCGCGTATGGATCAACGGCAAGCCGATCTGGCAGCTGGCGGGCAACCGTGGGTCGGAGAATTTTTCGGATTTTTCCTACCAATGGGACAGACGCAGCTGGAGGGCGCGGGTGTACTGGGGAACAAAGGAGCAGCCGGCCGATCCGTTTCTTTGCGGAACCGCGGCCCACAACATGGCGCCCCCGCGCAACCCGGACGGGAGCGTGCGCGTGCACCCGCCCTACGCGGGACTTTTTTATGTCATCTTCTACGAGCTGCACTTCGACTTCCCGGGCGAGACCATCGCCGGACAATCCATGCTCCCGCCCATCGAGGCCGAGGTCCTGGTGCGTCCGCCAAACGATTCGTCCGTCTCCTCTACGATGCTCAACACCCGGGGCGTGAACCCCATCTCCGTCGCCCGTGAGCTGCTCACCAACCCGGTGTGGGGGGCGGACCTTCCAGACGCCCTTGTGTCTCAGGCGCAGTGGAGCGCCAAGGCGGAGGAATTTCAAACCGGCGGGTTTAACTACCTCACCGGCGGTGAAGCCAACCTGAGCCCGGTCTGGGCGCAGAACCGGGACCTCTCGATGGCGCTCTCCGACCTCTTCTCCTACTACGACGGGTTCGTACGGCTGCGAAACGGCCAGCTCCTGCCCGATTACTTCCCGAACCAGGAGTACGACCCGGGCGAGCTGACCACGATCACGCGCCATGACTGCATCGAGGAGGCCGACATCGATCCCGAGGGATGGGAGGAGACGCTCTCAGAGATCACCGTCACTCACCGCGAAGTCGGCGAGTTTTTGTCGGACACATCCCTCACCGAGCGCTCCACCTACAACCGGCTCGTCACAGAGCGCGGTTCGCGCACGACTCTTAACGCCCCGCACCTGATCAGCTCCACGCCAGCGCGCAGGATGGCGCACCGGGCACTGCAGCAGCGGAGCCTCCCGGGGCTTCGCGCGCGGCTCAAGCTTCTGCGCGGCAGGGCCCGCAATCCGGACGGCACGCTCCTGCTCCCGGGCGACCTCTGCTACCTCAATTACGAACCGTACGCCCTGCAGCTTCTGTGCCGGGTGATCGAGCGCGAGGACCGGGGATCCGAAGTCACCCTCCTTTTGGAGAACGAGCGCGGCAAGTTTCCCGAAAACTACCAGGCCGTGCCCGACCCGCGCGAGCGCCCCAAGATCGATCCGCCCGGCATCATCACCAACTGGCGGCTCTTTGAACTGCCAGATGTCCTCGCGGGCCAAGGATGGCCGCCGAAGGTTGCGGTCCTCTACGAACGCCCGAACCCGAGCGTCATCTCCGCTGCGGCCTATATCAACAGAACCGATACGTTCGGGGTCACCGACCAGCGCGTGCGCGATATCGGCATGTACGCCGTAGCGGGATCGCTCGAAGCCGCACTCGATGAGCCGGGCGAGAGCATCCGATTTACAACCGCAACCCCCGGGGAGGAATTGGAGCTTTTTCGGGACTTCACCGAAGCCGAGCAGGCAAACGGGTATGTTCTGGCGCTGATCGAAAACGAGCTGGTCAGTCTCGGCGAGCTAATCGGCGTCGATCCGGACGGCGAGCGAACGTACCATCTCACACGCGGAGCGTTCGGCACCTCGGCCCAAGCGCACGCTGCAGGCACCGGGATGTTCCTTTTCAAGCGCGAATGGCTCCCGGCCATGACCATCGAACACGAATACCTGCGGTGGGAGTCGCCCTACAACGCCGCAAGCGCCACAGTGTGGGTGCGCCTGCAGGCGAACACCGGGTGGGAGGTCGGCGACCCGAATGATCCTCAGCCAATCACCCTGCGCTCGCGCGTGCCGGTTGTGACCTTCACAGACTGGCCGGACCAACCCCAGGAGCCGTTCGAAGTCCTCGAGTGGAACGGCTTTACCGTGCGCGGCAAAGTGTATCCGGCAGAGTCGCGCATTCAGGCGATCTACATGCAGCTTGTACACTTGAGCGATCCGGAACGGATCCTCCACTCCTGGGCCAGTGTGCCCGAATCGGGGTTCGAGGCCGATTGGGAGTTTCGCGTGCCCGATGGTGCGACCCTCGGCCATCCCGGCGCCTGCCAGGTCCGCCTCTGGGTCGTCGATTCACGCCAGGTGTTCATTGGAGGCGGCCTTCTCAACCTTACAGTCAGCGCCGCAGCTCCGGCCATCGTCGCATTCGATGCGCCGGCGAACAATCCGCCCGTCCAGGCGATCCGCAAGAACCCCGTGGTGATATCCGGGACGGTCACTGCCGGGGCGTTGCCCATCACAGGGGTGTTCATCCAGGCCGTCCGGCAATCCGACAACACAGAAGTCCACAGCGTCTGGGCACAGGTCGACACCCCTCAGAGCGTCCCATTCTCAATCCAGTTCACGCCCGAGGAGGTCGGCGACACAGTCTACCAGGTGCGCGTCTACGTCCACGACACCCGGGGCACGGATTGGGCGCAGTTCCAGGGGTCGGTTCTCGTTTCGACGATCGACCTGCCTGCGCCGGATATTGCTTGGCTCGCGCCGACTCCGGTGCCGGAGGGCCCGGACCTGCAAGTTCTTTTTGCCGGACAGACCATCCGGATCCGGATCAGCGTGCAGGGTAACGACGAGGGGCATCCGCTCGATGTCTGGATCTGGCTGGCATACTACGCTGAGAATGAACAACCAATCGATGGCGCGGAGCAGATCCTGCTGCAGCGGCGAATCGAGGAGAGCGCGGCATCACACGGGTTCAACGGCGGGGGTCGCCTCGAATCCATTCCGGGAGCTGTGGCCGTAGCGGTCAACGCACTGGCGCGCAACCGCGTGCACAACACGACGGTGTCGTTCTTTGTCTGGCTGGCGCGGCTGGACTTGGAGGTTACTCACATGCTCGACCTGCCAGATTTGCCGACAGCGCCGACCGACCTGGTCGCCACCGCTGTGTCGCATGAACAGGTCGACCTGAGTTGGACCGACAACGCAATCGACGAGACGGGCTACGTTGTCCAGCGACGCATCGGCGCCGGCGAATGGACGACGATCCACACCCTGCCGGCCGACAGTGTGGCTTACTCGGACACGACGGTCGAGGCGGAGACCACATACACTTACCGCGTTGGCGCGCAGAATACGGGAGGTGTCTCGTGGTCGAATGAGGATAGTGCTGCGACGCCTGGGGCCTTCACGCCTCTTTCGATCACTAATCTTGGGATGTGGTTGGATGGTGCGGACCCCAGCACGTTCCACGATGATGCCTCAGGAGGAAGCCCGTCCCCGGTCGATGGCTTTATCAGACGATGGGAGGATAAGTCGGGCTACGGCAGGCATGCGACGCGCCCGAGCGGAACCGCGCCGATATATCGGGCGGGATCATGGAATGGGCTGAGCGCAGCCGACTTCACAAACACGGCGGCTGCTATGGGGACCAGTTACACGCTAAATCCGCCGTACACGTTTGTAGTTGTGGCGCGTCAGATGGCCGAACACAACACCCGGCGGATCTTGAACTCAACGACCCAGAACCGAGTGTTCTCGATGCGGCGCGATGGCAGTGCCACGGGCGTCTGGCTCGGGACCGCGCTTGTGGCAAGCGCCAACCTGCCGTTGGTCCATAATGCAAACGCTCATGTGGGCGTTGTCCAAGTAGGAAGCTCGTCGTCAGAGAACGCTGTCTGGGTGAACGGATCGCCCGTGCCCGTCAATAATGTTACGCCAGTCACTTGGGGCACGCTCTCACTGGGCGCCCTCGGAGCATACAACGAGGCTCTGGATGGGTTTCTTATGGAATTGGTCGTCGTCCCCCGGGTGTTGTCGCCATCCGAGCGCGAAGACCTGCAACTATATCTCAAGGATAAGTGGGACACCCCGTAAGAGCCGTGAAACCCGATCAAACAGAGCATTTTTCGATCGGCCCGGACGGGGCGGTCAGCCCGGCGTTCATGCGCATCGACACGGTGCTCGCGCAGTTGCCGGATCCGGCGTTTACCTGGCAGCGCTGGCATTTTGGCACACAGCAGTGGACCGCAATCGCGGGAGAGACCGGCAGCCATCTAAATGTTATGCGCACCGATGTGGGGGACCCATTCCTTGCGGTGCGTTGTGCGGTCACATCCGGCGGCGAGACCTACCACTCGTCGGTGGTCGCGATCCACGCCACGCGGGCGAATCGCGTGTTCAGGGTAGAGTCCGAAGAAGAGTTCCCCGACCCAGCGGTGACGGACCTCGCCTGGGGCGACACGCTGTTCTATGCGCTCGATCCGCCGAACGATGTAAGGGTGTTTTTCTGGAACAACGCCGAGTGGGAGGCGGGGCTCGACCTGATCGTCGCCAACCGCATCGCGACCGGCGTGCTCGACGTGGCGGTCATCACGCTGGGCGAGGCCGGCGTGCTGAAGGGACACGACGACACCGAACTCGAGGCGGGCGGCAACTTTTGGATGCACGGCTCGGGCGTCGGACAGCCGGCGGAGTTCCGATTTGGTAACGCCGCGGGCTCGCGGATCCTGGTCTACCAGGTTGAGGGAGCGGGGATTGTCGATCTTCGCTCAGGACCGATTCGCATCGCGAACGACGGCACTGGATACGGCCGTGTGCGCCTTGAAGGATCGAGCCCCTCAGGGCTGCACCGGTATGATCTTCAGCTCGATGCTTTAACCGGTGAGGCGACACTGGATGTCGAGCAGTGGGTGGAACAGTGGTGGGAGTCTAATAATGGGCCGGTGCGCCTGCGAATCAACGCGGACGAGACCTACGTCATCGACGTCGACAGCCTGGCAACCGACTTGCTGTTCGCTGACCACATCGACGCCAACTCCATCGACGTCGACAGCCTGTCCAGCCACGGCGAGGAAGTCAGTGCGTTCTACCTGATCGGCGACTCCACGCCCTCGACCAATATCGGCAAGCTGAACTCAGTGGCACTCACCTATACGAATCGCATCCTCTGGCGAAAGACCGATTCAACGACCTGGACGGAGATCGGCACGCTGGAAGAGCCCGGACCATAGATCTTATGTCATCAAAACCCAAGCCCGCTCCCCGCAAGCCCCGTCAGAAGCTCGTAGAACCGATCCGTTCGGAGCCGCCCGCGACCGGTAAAGACGAGACGCTCGCCGAGGCCCGCCGGCGCTGTCACCTCGATGTCGCCCGACTCCGCAGCATCGCAATGCGCGCTGCCAGATTCGACCTGGAGGATCTGCTGCTCGCGCAAGAGGCGCGAGAGGCCCGTGCGGACCCCGAGGCTAAGCACACGGACCATGCGAAGCAGCAATGCCCGCTGCTCGAGCAGTACGCTCAGGAGCATCACATGAGCGTTTCGGAGGCAGCGGTCGTGGTCATCGCCCACCAGAGGAGTATGCGACACCACATCGCCGCCGTCCGCCGCAAGGCCGCACAAGCGACCCTGCAGATCCAGCGCGCCGAGTCTCGTGACGCCGCCGACCAAGCACTCGCCACCGCGATCGAGACGATGCCCGGAGTCTCCGCCGTACCTGAACGCGGCGATGGACCTGCCTCACCGGTGCAGAAGAACTTCTGACCATGATCCCCACCGAAATCATCACCTTCACCGTCTCCACCGCCCTCGGCGCCTGGATCAAGCTCAAGTCGAAGCAGATGGACGCCCAGCGCCAGCAGGCCGACCTTTGGGCTCAGCAGGCCGGGGTCGTCATCGACGATCGCTCCCGCGTGCGGGACTTCATGCCGCCCGGTGGACCGCTCACGCGACGGATAATCGTGGTCTCGGTCCTATTCGCCGTCTTCATCGCCCCATTTATCCTGGCGGCGTTCTTCCCGGATACCCCGGTCTTCTACGCTTACACGGAAAAGTCCCGGGGCTTCCTGTTCATCTTTGAATCAGTTGACCGGCTCCGGTTCGAGCGGATGACCGGCTACGTCATCTTGCCGGTCCATACCCAGATGGCCGCCGCAATCAGCGGTTTCTACTT
>SLNJ01000037.1 GCA_007133065.1 Opitutales bacterium | reverse complement strand
GTGCATCCCGTGCAACTCGCGCGGGTGTTGCTCGTTCAGTTCGATCAGGATTCGATCGGCGACCCGGCAAAACGTCGGCGTCGCGCCCACGGAGGTGGTCAGCGTGATCGCGCCGTCGGCGCTCACATCGGCCGCTTCGAGGATCGCCCAGTGAAATTTGCCCAGAAACCCGTATCGCACGTACTGCGGCAGCATCGAAAGATGCATATCGAAGAAACGCGTCTTTCCCGTGTTGATCTGTTCGCGCAGGTACTTGTCGGACTGGTAGGGGGTTCGCCACATCACCGCCTCGGCACGCGCGAGGGCTCCGTCAAGCGACTCGCCGGTCGACGCCCCGGTGACCACGCCGAGTTGGAAGGGACGCCCGGCCTCGTGCTCGGTTCGCGCCCGGTCCGCAATAGCACGCGGGATCGCCTTGGCGGCTCCCGCGGGTGTGAATCCGCTGAAACCAATCGTCTGAGCGTGTTCGGTTTGGCTCGCAGCTTCTTCTGCGCTTAGTTCGGGAAATGGCAGTTTCATCGTCGTGGTTCCAAGAGTTGCTGAAATTTGCTCCGATCACCCGCCAAAGGCGGAGATAAAATACCCGGCGACCAGGGCCGTTCCAATGACGCCGGCAACGTTCGGACCCATGGCGTGCATGAGGAGGAAGTTGCCGGGATCGGCTCGTTGACCCTCCACCGGGGAGACGCGGGCCGCCATCGGCACCGCACTCACCCCCGCGGATCCGATCAGCGGGTTGATTTGTTGTTTGCTGACTGCGTTCATCAATTTCGCCATCAAGACGCCGGCCGCGGTGGAAAATCCAAACGCCACGATGCCAACCGCGATGATCATCAGGGTCGCCGATTGCAGGAACGCCTCGCCCCCCATAGTTATCCCGACGCTCGCCCCGAGGAAGATTGTGACCACGTTTATGATCTCATTCTGCGCAGCCTTGCTAAGACGCTCGGTTACGCCGCACTCGCGCAGGAAGTTCCCCAGGAACAGCATGAAGATCAACGCTGAAGCGCCCGGCACAAGCAGGATACAGATGGTCATGACCAGCGTTGCGAAAACCAGCTTCTCCTGGCGGCTCACCTTGCGCAACGATTTCATCCGAATCTTTCGCTCCTGTTGCGTCGTCAACAGGCGCATAATCGGTGGTTGGATGACTGGAACAAGCGCCATGTACGTGTACGCTGCGACCGCGATCGGACCCAGCAGATGGGGTGCCAGCTTGTTCGCGATGAAAATCGAAGTCGGGCCGTCCGCCCCGCCGATAATCCCGATCGCCGCCGCCTCGGGACTCGTGAACCCGATCGCCGCCGCAGTGATCAGCGTCGCGAAGACTCCGAACTGTGCCGCACCCCCCAGCAACAGCATCCGGGGATTCGCGATGACCGGCCCGAAGTCGGTCAGTGCGCCCACTCCAAGAAAAATCAACGGAGGGAAAATCTCCAGGCGAACCCCCTGCGTGATGTAATAGAACAATCCGCCGGCCTCGTCCGCCGTCGGCGGATTCATGATGCCATGGGTGGGCAGGTTCGCGAGCAGCGCGCCAAACGCGATGGGAACCAGAAGAAGCGGTTCGAACCCCTTGGCGACCGCCAGGTAAAGCAAGAGCCCGACAACCCCCCACATCACCACCATCTGCCAGGCGATCAGCCCAAACCCAGTCGTCTCCCATACGTGCAGTAACGTCTCCATTGCCTCAACCCGATCACTCGATCGCCAGGAGGGACTGCCCCTCTTCCACCGCATCGCCCACGCCGACGTGAATGGCACTCACGGTCCCCGGGGTGGGAGCCGTGACCAGCGTGTTCATCTTCATCGCCTCCAGTGTCAGGATCTGCTGTCCCTCGGTAATCCGGTCGCCCGGTTTGCACTCGATCGACACCACCTTCCCCGCCAGCGGGCTGGGGACATCGCCGCTACCCTTGGGAGGAGGCGCGCTCGCGCGCTCGCGAGTCGGTTCCTCGGAGGCGCCGCCACGGTCGGGGACCGGGGCGCGCGGTTGTTCAACGGGTGCCGCGGGTCCGGATTGAACGCCCTCATCGAGAACCTCCACGGCTACCTCGTATGTCTTCCCCTCGACGGTTACACGGAGTTTTTTGATCATTGTGATAGGACTTGAACGTTGGAAAAAGAGCGTGGTGCAATGGTTTCAGCGGATCCGATGGGATCCGAATATCTGCCGGCGTCCTTCCGAGGACCAGTCGGCCGAGGCGCGCTGAATCGCGATCACCCGCACCGGCTCATCGTAGAAGCTGTAAACGGCGGCAGCGATGACGGCCAGCGTGCGCGGATCCGCCGAATCGGCGATGGGTCGCTCGCCCGCAGCCGCAGGATCGGGTGCGGGCGCTTCGGTATTCCGGCCGCTCACCCATCCCTTCTGGAACAGAAACCCTATAAGCAGCGTCATCAGCCAGAGAAACACGAGCACGCAGAGGACGAGCACAAACCCGGCCAGGTATTGCAAGGTGTCCCAGAAATGGGATTCTCCGATTGTGGTGAGCTCCTGCATTACTCCATTTTGTAAGCTGAATTATAACGGGATGTTCCCGTGCTTCTTCCCGGGACGGGCAACCCGTTTGGACAACGTGTTGCGAAGCGCGAGGGCGATGACCGAACGCGTCTGTGCCGGTTCGATCACATCTGATACCATGGCATTCTCGGCGGCCTGCCACGGCGAAGCAAATCTCTTTTGATAGTTTTCACGCAGCTTCGCCTCGGCCGCCTTCGGATCCTCCGCAGCCTCGATTTCGCGCCGGTACAGCACCTGAACCGCCCCCTCGGCACCCATCACCGCAATCTCCGCAGTCGGCCAGGCGAACACCATGTCGGCCCCGAGGTCGGCGCTGCACATCGCCAGGTACGCGCCACCATATGCCTTGCGCATGATCAGAGTGATCTTCGGCACGCTCGCGGCGGAATAGGCGAACAACATCTTCGCCCCGTGGCGAATGATGCCCCCGCGCTCCTGGGACAACCCCGGCATGAACCCGGGCACGTCCACCAGGGAGACGATCGGGATGTTGTAGATGTTGGCGG
>SLNJ01000077.1 GCA_007133065.1 Opitutales bacterium | reverse complement strand
CTTGTGTTATTATGTAAGAAGCTGTAATGTTTGCAGTTGACCCGGGTGAGAGTTCGACTACCGGGCTGCCGCCGGTTATTGAAGCTTGCGGGTCTTCAATTGTGGCATTGTACAGTGTCATATTACCGGTATTTTCCACCGTTATTGTATATGTGATCTCTTCACCCACTGTGGCATAAGTACCCTGGTTTGCTTCTTTGGTTAACACTATTTCACCATTTTGCACAGCATAAATAGTTTCTACAGCTAAATCTTCTATAATATCACCACCCGGGTCTCGTCCTCTTGCTATGGCAGTATTAGAAACTTCACCATTATCAAGGTCTGCTTGTGTAATGATGTAGTTGGTTGATTCAGTAACAAACTCCCCGGGCTCAAGCACAATGTCTGTCCAGAAATCATTAGTAAGATAATCTCTTATTAAAATGCCTGTAATTGTAACGTTGCCTGTATTTTAAACAAACAGGGTATATTCAATATTTTCACCGACAAAGCTGTATGTATCTTGCGAAGCGGTTTTGGTAATTTCCAACAATGGGTTAGGTTCTACAAGAATTTCTTCGTGGCCGGAACCAATGACTACTATGCCAAAAGGCCCTTCACCCGTTGCGGTTGCAGTGTTTAGGACACTGCCAATATCCATGTCATTCTGGGTTATAGTATACGAGGTTGTTTTTATTTCGAATTGTCCGGGTAAAAGCTCATCTATCTGCCATGTATCATTTGTCAGATCATCAACAAGTTCAATATCTGTAACTGTAACGTTGCCTGTGTTTTCAACAGTAATTTCATATACTATAACATTTCCGGCAGCATTGTATGTTTGAGGGTCGGCAGTTTTTGTTACCGTAAGTTCTGGGTTTTGAATAGCCAGCACTGTTTCATCATCGGTGTCGGTTACGTTATTAGCAATTCCGCCAACATCGGTATAAGAACCTTCTACATCGGCGGTGTTAGTAAATTCGCCATTGTCCAGATCGGCTTGAGTAATAGTATAACTAGCTGTATAAGTTGTGTTGTCTGTTTCTCCCGGCGCAAGCGTGGCTATTGTTCCACCTGTAACGTTTACACCTGGTGTGTCATCAGTCAATGCTATATCGTATAGTGTAACGTTGCCTGTGTTGGCCACTGTGAAGGTATATGTAAGCACATCGCCAACCTGGCTGTAGCTTGCCTGGTTAGCTGTCTTGGTAAGTACGATCACAGCATTCTGGATAGCTGTTATAGTTTCATCATCGCTGTCATCAACATGACGTGTTATGCCATTTAAATCAATAAAAAGAGCATTTACCTCTGCCATATTTGTAAATTCTCCATTATCCAGATCGTCTTGTGTTATGATATAAGATGCCGTAATGGTTGCTGTTGATCCCGGTGAAAGCTCTGGCACCGGACTGCCGCCGGTTATTATTGCTTGTGGGTCATCAACTACCACATCATACAGGGTCATGTTACCGGTATTTTCTACTGTTATTGTGTATGTGATCTCTTCGCCTACTGCAGAGTAGGTAGCCTGGTCAGCATCTTTGGACAATGATATTGTTCCATCTTGCACTGCATAAATAGTTTTTACAGTTGTAACCTCTATTACATTGACTTCAGGATCTCTGCCCCTGGCCAACGCAGTATTTGACACACTGCCGTTGTCAATATCTGCTTGCGTAATAGTATAATTAGCTATCATAGTTTCAGTATCACCGGGTTCAAGGTCAATATCTGTAATTATATCGTCGGTGAGATAATCTCTTATTAGAATACCATTAATTGTAACGTTGCCGGTATTCTGAACTAAAATGGTATATTCAATGTTTTCGCCGACAAAGCTGTATGTATCTTGTGAAGAGGTTTTTGTTATTTCAAGCAATGGGTTTGGTTCGACAAAAATTTCTTCCTGGCCGGAACCAATGACTACTATACCAAAAGGCCCTTCACCAGTTGCAGTTACAGTGTTCAAAACACTGCCAATGTCCATGTCAGCCTGGGTTATAGTATATGAGGTTGTTTTTACTTCGAATTGTCCCGGCAATAATTGATTTACAAACCATGTATCCCCAGTCAGGTCGTCTTCAATAAGTATATCAGTAATCGTAACATTGCCTGTGTTTTCAACAGTAATTTCATATACTATAACATTTCCGGCAGCATTGTAGGTATCAGTTTCAGCTTCTTTGGCAACAGTCAGTTCGGGTAGCTGGACGGCCGGCACAGTTTCGTCATCGGTGTCGGTAGCGGAGTTAGTTATACCGCCAATATCAGTATAGTAGCCTTCCACCTCAGCGGTGTTAGTAAATTCGCCATTGTCTAAGTCTGCTTGCGTAATGGTGTAAGAAGCAGTAATTGTAGCTGTAGCATTGGGTGGGAGTTCAGCAACCGGGCTCCCTCCTGTTATAGTAGCTTGCGGGTCATCAACCACTACGTCGTACAGTGTCATATTGCCGGTGTTCTCAACCGTAATGGTGTAAGTGATAACTTCGCCAACGGCAGAGTAGCTTTCCTGATCAGCGTCTTTGCTAAGCTCAATGGCAGCATCCTGAATAGCTGTGATTGTTTCATCATCATTGTCGTCAACTTGCCGTGTTATGCCATTTAAATCAACATATTCAGCAATTACACTTGCTGTATTGGTGAAATCTCCGTTATCCAGGTCTACCTGTGTTATTATGTAAGAAGCCGTAATGGTTGCTGTTGATCCCGGTGAAAGCTCTGGCACCGGACTGCCGCCGGTTATTATTGCTTGTGGGTCATCAACAACTACATCGTACAAGGTCATATTACCTGTATTTTCTACAGTAATAGTATATGTGATCTCTTCGCCTACTGCAGAGTAAGTAGCCTGGTCAGCATCTTTGGTTAATACTATGGCGCCATTTTGCACAGCATAGATTGTTTCCACTGCCGTAACCGTTATTATTTCTCCTTCATGATCTCTGCCCCTGGCAATAGCAGTATTAGTTACACTACCATTATCCATATCGGCCTGGGTAATACTGTAATTTACTATTAGATTTTCTGTATCGCCGGGCTCAAGGACAATATCTGAAATAAAAT
>SLNJ01000025.1 GCA_007133065.1 Opitutales bacterium | reverse complement strand
GTACCGAGGGTTCGAATCCCTCCCTCTCCGCCATTTTCGTGCGCCATTTTCGTGCGGAGCACGAAAATGTTGCGCCGCGCCAGCGGCGGCTGGAGTGCGAAAGTTCAGTCCTGCCAGACACAAAGGAGCAGCATCTCCGAGTGGGAGGCACAGATGCGGTGTGGACTCGCATTGACGGTCATGCGGCCGGAGCACAGAGGAGGCGAATAAAGCGTGACGCGTTATTGGGGTTTCAATTCGGGAAAGTCTTGCCCTTTTCAACGCACGCGGCCGGGGGAATCCCCCGCGGGGAGAATTAACTCATCGCAGGTTTTGAAGGGCTCTGCCACCGCGGTCGCTTATTGCATGAACTCAAACGTGAACGCGCTCGTCGACAGCATCGCCGAAGCGGCGCCCGACATACTCACTGCCAGGCCCGCAGGCAGAGACGCAGCCCCATCACGATCGCAGAGAGGGAGGCGAAGAGCAGGGCGGCGCCGTGGAAACCCCAGGCCGCAGTCGTGAACCCAGCCAGCGGATAAGTCACGCCCCACCCGGCATGGCTGAGGGAGAAGTGCGCCGCGTAGATGTGAGGCCGCTCGTCGGGAGCGCTGTATGCCGCAAGAAGCTCATTCCCGCGGATTCCCAGAACAACCTGGGCGGCACCTGCCAAAATCCATGCTGCAACAAGCCAGGGAAATCCCGTCGCGAGCCCCGCCGCAAGCAGCACTCCCAGTATCACCGGCGGCGCCGCAGTGATCCCAAGGTTGCGGCTTCTCGGTCCGGCATTCCCATAGGAGAGGGCCGCCGCCACCGAGCCCACCCCATAAGCGAACATCGCCCATGCATAGAAGGCATCCGGTAGCGCGAGCTCGTTCTTGACGTAGTCAATCGTCGCGACGAGAACGAATCCGCTGATGATGCTGATTTGCAGCGAAAAGAGGAGCGCAAGTCGCAGCGACGGTCGTGAGAGCATGGCACGCACGCCGTGCAAGAGCGCCGGCGAATCGGCCGGCGCGCGGTTCCGAGCCCGCCCGCGAAAGTAAGGGACTCCAAAGATCAAACAGGCGCTGAGCAGGAAGGTGATCCCGTTGGCCGCAAAATTGGCGCGGAATCCAAGAAACGCGATAATCAGCCCGGCCAGGGCAGGCCCGGCGATGTTGGCCAGGTCGTAGGCGATCGACCCGTAGGAGAGGGCTCGCGGGTAAAGGGTTTGCGAGACGAGCCCCGGTATGATCGCCTTGTACACTGGTGTGAATACGGACGCCGCCAGGTTCAGCAGAAAAGCGAGCAGATAGATCTGCCAGATCGCCTCGACCCACAGGAAACCGACAACCACGAGCGCCCGAATCATGTCCGCCGCGACGAGCGTCCGCCGTTGGCCGAGATAATCCGCAAGCCGCCCCGCGAAAGGCGAGACGAACACAACCACCGCAATCCGTATTGCGAGCGTAATCCCCATGACCTCCGCGACCGATGCACCGACCAATTCATGGGCGAGCAGTCCGAGCGCTACAGCCGTCAGGCTGCTGCCGATCAGGTTGCAGGCATGAGCCGTAAACAGCCGTACGAATGACGGGTTTCGCCAGAGCGATTCAGGCCGTGGGCAGGAGGTGCTTGAGGTCACAGGCAGAGCACTCCAACGCCTTACGAACTCGACGGCAAGAGTGCATTGGCATCCACCAGGCGGCACGCCTCCTCCGCCTGGCGGCGGAGGAGCGGAGCTGTTGCCGAACCAGTTCCCCGGTGTTTGATCCCCTGGCAGACTCAGCATCGCTGATTCCGGTGATTTGGCTTGATGGAGCCTTTCCGGCAGATCACCAATGCTCATCGTGGTTTCCTTTCCTTTTCGCTCTGCCTACTCTGAACTCGGTCGCTCAGAGGCGGGAAACTACTTGAGCGTCTCAACAGCTTACGGGACGTCCGATTCGATGGCGATCCGCACACATCCGGGAGCATCCAAACGAATATGAGAAGACACAGCCCATTCAACGCGTTTCCCGCAGCTGCCGCCGCGTTGGCGGCAGCATTGCTCCTCTCTGCCTCTGCGTTCACGCAGGAGCCGTACCGCCTGCCGCCGGAGGAAGTCGTGGCCATTCTCGAGGCACCTTCGCTCCCGGCGGTCAGCATCTGTCCCAACCGCGAGCACATCGTCCTGGTGGAGCGCGAGACGTTGCCGCCGATCGCGGACCTCGCCGCCCCGATGTTGCGCCTTGCCGGATGGCGCATCAACCCCGGCTCAAACGCGATGCATCGGCCGCGGGAGTTCATCGGCCTCTCCTTGCGCCCGCTCGATCCGGATCGCGCGGGCGAAGAGACGACGATCAACCTGCCGACGGGGGCGCACGTAGGATTCCCCGCGTGGGCGCCGGATGGCTCACGCCTGGCATTCACGCTGACGTGGCCGGACGGGGTCGAATTGTGGATCGCGGATGTGGAATCGGCGCAGGCCCACCGGGTCACCGACCGCGCCCTGAACGCGACGTTCTTCCCGGACCAGTCATGGAGGCGGCCCGCATTTCTCTGGAGGGAGGACAGCCGCACGCTGCTTTGCGGATTCGTGCCCGCAGGCCGCGGCGATCCTCCGGAACGGCCGGCGGTTCCGACCGGCCCGGTGGTTCAGCAATCCACTGCCAGGGCCGCACCGGTCCGCACGTTCCAGGACTTGCTCCAGGACGCACACGACGAGCGACTCTTCGACTACTACTTCAAGGTGCAACTCGCGCATGTCGACAGCGAGACGGGAGCGCGGGAGGACATCGGTGAACCGGCGATATTCGGGCGTGCGGTGCCCTCTACAAACGGCGAATACCTGCTCGTATCCCGGCGGGTCCGGCCGTATTCGTACCTCATCGGATTGTGGGCGTTCCCCGAGATCGTTGAGATCTGGGACCGGGAGGGAAACCGCGTTCGCGAAGTTGCGCGGCTGCCTCTGCGCGACGACACCCCGATCCAGGGGGTACCGGTCGGTCCGCGCGCCTTCACCTGGCAAGCCAGCACCGCTGCCACCCTGTTTTGGGCCGAGGCTCTCGACGGCGGCGATCCCCGCAATCAGGCTCCCGGCGGGCGCGACCGCGTAATGGCGCTCGCCGCCCCGTTCGACGGGGATCCGGTGGAGCAGTTGAGGACCGAGCACCGTTTCCGAAGGATCACCTGGTTTCAGGACCCTGCGCTCGCGTTCGTCAATGAGTTCGACCGCGACCGGCGGTGGACGCGCACATGGCAGTACAATCTTGATGCCTCAGAGGCGGAGCCCCGGCTGGTGTGGGATCGAAGCGTTCGGGATCGATACAACGCGCCCGGATCGCCCGTCACCCGGAAGTCGCCGTCGGGGACCGACTTGGTGATGATCCACGAGGGAGGAATCTACCTCGCCGGTCGGGGGGCGACACCGGACGGGGATCGACCCTTCCTGGATCGCCTGGACTTGGAGACCCTTGAGACACGGCGGCTTTGGGTGTGTGAAGGGGAGAACTACGAATCGGTGATCGAACTCCTGACCGACGACGGGCGGACCGTTTTGACCCGATACGAATCGCCCGTCGAGCCGCCGAACTACTATCGGGTCGATCTCGAGACGGGCCAGCGCAACCGGTTGACCCATTTCCCGGATCCGGCGCCGCAGCTGCGCGACGTCCAACAGGAGCTTGTAACGTACGAGAGAGAGGATGGCGTACAGCTCTCGGCGACTCTGTACCTGCCGCCGGACTACGATGGAGCTGAACCGCTGCCGCTGCTGATATGGGCGTATCCCCGCGAGTTCAGCGATCCAGGGACCGCGGGCCAGGTCGCCGGCTCGCCCTATCGGTTCACGACAATCGGTGGAACCTCGCACCTCTTCGCCCTGACGCAGGGGTACGCCGTACTCGATCGAGCCGCCATGCCGGTGATCGGAGATCCCGAGACGATGAACGACACGTTTGTCGAGCAGATTGTCGCAAGCGCGGCAGCAGCGATCGATTTTGCGGTCGATCGAGGCGTCGCGGATCGTTCGCGGGTGGCCGTGGGCGGGCACAGTTACGGCGCCTTCATGACTGCGAATCTGCTCGCGCACAGCGATCTCTTCCGGGCCGGGATCGCCCGCAGCGGAGCGTATAATCGAACCATGACGCCGTTCGGATTCCAGGCGGAACGACGCACGCTCTGGGAGGCGGCCGACACGTACGTCCAGCTGTCTCCGTTCATGCACGCCGCCGGGATTACGGATCCGGTTTTACTCATTCACGGGCAGATCGACAACAACCCGGGAACGTATCCAATGCAGTCGGAACGCATGTTCCACGCGATCAACGGGCTGGGCGGAACCGCCCGCCTGGTGATGATGCCGTACGAGGGACACGGGTTCCGGGCGCGCGAATCGGTTATGCACGTCCTCGCGGAGATGCTCGAGTGGCTCCACCTCCATTTGGATGATTGATAAGCGCTTGATCCCGACAGACGCCGGAGGGGCCTCACGCGCCTGGCCTATCCCCTCCGACAGTTCGGTTCATCCCGGAGCCCGTGCGCCCGACGCCCCGCACGTGCGCCATGTATGCGCGAATGGAAAGACATGCACAACGGCAGTGAGGTGTCATGCACCCGTCAGGTCGTCTCATTTTGAAAGAACTCGATGATCGCTCCTTCGGGTCCTTTGCAGAATGCAAGACGCACCGCAGTGGGCGGATCGCTTGGTATATTCACATTCGTCGGCTCCTTTGTGATTTCTGCTCCCGCCGAGCGGACGCGCTCGATCGCAGTATCGCAGTCATTGGTACGCAACGCAAAATGGATATGAATCCCGTTGGGTTGAGCGTCGTATTCAAGATCTTCAAACATCTCCAAATAGTTGGCCACCGCATCGAGCGTTCATTCCGGCTCACGCCCTTCAGCCAGTGCTTCCCGAACGCGATGAATCCTCGTGCTGACTAGTCGCCCGTCATTCACGCCGTGGGCCTCCATCGCCTCCCTCATAAACGTAGAGCTGATAACTCTGAGCTGAGGAATTCATGCGCCAACCGTACTTCCGCCTCGACAGGGCGGCGGGATACCATTGCTTTGTGCGATTCCAGCACCGCCGTCTTCGACGGTGGCTTTACGACATGACTTCGATTTTTCAGATGACCGGATGGTTCTTCGCCCGCGCACCGCGGTCGCTCACGAAGGTCATCTGTGCCGCGATGGGCGAGTTGGCGTGGTTGCTCGGTATCCGCAGACGCCTCGTGCTCTCCAATCTGGCACACGCCTTCCCGGATCGACCCGTGGCCTGGCGTCGCCGCATGGGACGCCGCACGATGCGGCGGATGATGGAGATGTTCCTGCTTGCCATCGCCCTCCCCGCGCTGAGCACGCGCAAGCGCGCCCGGCTGCTCCGTGTATCGGAGGAGCTGACCCGACAGATCGCATCCCAGTCCGGCCGGCCCGCCGTCATTCTGGTTCCCCATGCCACGCTCATGGAGGGATTGGTCCTCGCGCCGGCCGCAGTGCCCGGCTGGCAACCCACTTCCGTGCTCTTTCGTCCGCTCGACTATCAACCGCTCGACCGATGGGTGCGCGAATCGCGCCAGAAATGGGGAGCTAAACTGGTTTCGCGCAAGGCTGAGTTGCCGCGTCTGCGCGCGCACCTGAAGGAGGGCGGGTGGGTTGCTATTCTGTTCGATCAGCACGCTTCCGGCGGCGCGCTCTCGCTCTGCTTCGATCGGGTCTGTGCCTCCACCCACCTTCCCGGCATGCTCGCGCAGCGCCACGGCGCCGATGTCTGTTTCGCAACCATCGAACGCACCGGGTTCTGGGAGGGACGGATGCAGATGAAACGCCTCGATGTCGCGGTGGACCCGGAGACCGTCACCGTCACCGCGGACCGGGAACTGGAAGCATATCTGCGCAGTCACGACGAGCGTTGCGCGGGGTGGTTCTGGGCGCACAATCGCTGGAAGACGCACTCGGACCCAGAGCAGGCTTTCAACCTTGAGCAGAAGCGGAGTTACCTGAAGACCGCCCTGCGGTTGCGCGGCGAGGAGCGCCTGCAGCGCACCGAAGGGTACTGGGTGTGGCCGCCTGCCGACGAACAGATCGCTGCTGCGTTACTTCCCTGGCTCCGCGCGCTCCGCTCGGGACGCCCCAACGCCGCCCTGGTGATCTGTCCACCCGAGGGCGCAAGCGCCTTCTGGCGCACTACCGGGATTGCGGACGCCCTCCGGGAACGCGCATCCGGGACCGTGGTTGTTGTCTCGGGAGATACGCAGCCCCCGCGGTTTCCACGCGACGAACCCGATCTTTGCATCATCCTCGACCCGGATCCGCAGGCGGCGCGCCAGGCGCGACGCACCGGCACGCGCCGCCGATTCGGAGTCGCCGGCTGGAACACGGGTCGCCGGGACTACTCGCACACCGGCCCGTCGCCCCGCGATCCCAGAAACCCCGCCCATTGGGAACCGTTCTTTCGCCGATTCGGACTGTTCGGGCCTGGAATTGGTTGAAGCTTCACCTCGAATTGGGATTGTTATCCTGAATTCTGCAGTTTACGGTCTCCGAATCCGCCGCAATGGAAAGGGTTCTGAATATCCTGGTCGCATTACCTGCCGGAATATGGGACCGTAATCGGCTGAATTTTGGATGAAACGACTCGGATTCTACCTGCATTTCCTCAAACCGTATCTCGGATTGCTGGCGGTGGCACTGTTGTGCGGCGTTCTGTTCGGGGTGAGCAGCGGCTTCGGGATCCCCTTCTTTCTCGGCAAGGTTTTCAGCGCGTTCTTCGAGGGCGAGGCAATGGTCTACGGGCTGACCCCGTTCGGGGCGACTCTCCTCCTCCCGTTGATTTTTCTGGTGCGCGGGATCTCCGGCTACGTCAATCAATACCTCCTGCACTACTGCGGGCAGAAGGTGCTCCAGGGGATCCGCTACGATCTCTTCGCGAAGCTGCAGGAGCTCCCACTGCGCTATTACGAACACGCCGCCTCGGGCGACCTGCTCTCCCGCGTGGTCGGAGACACCCAGATGCTGCAGCAGACGATTCTCGCGCTCGCAAACGACCTGATTCGCCAACCGATCCAGATGCTCGCGGGGATCAGCTTTCTGATCTACCTTTCGGTAACGCACCAGCACGCGGTTTTCCTCGCCTTCTTCCTGTTGGCGATCCCGCTCATCGCGCTCCCGGTTCAGATGATCGGACGCCAGCTGAAACGCCGGGGACGCGAGGCTCAGGAATCGCTCTCGACCGTGATCCAGCAGATGAAGGAGAACCTGAACGCGGCGGTGGAAATCCGGTCCTTCAACCTGCAGGAGTCGGAAAAGCGGAACTTCAGCGGGCGGTTGGGGATGTATTTCCGGCTCCAGATGAAGCAGGTCAAGTACCTGATGATGACGCAGCCGTTTATGGAGCTGCTCGCCGCAGCGATCGTATCGATCTCATTTTACTATGCCTGGCGCAACGAAGTCCCGGCCTCGGTCTTCCTGGCCATGGGCGCTGCGCTCTACTTCTGCTTCGATCCGCTCAAGCGTATCCTGCGTCTGCACAATGAGGTGCAGCGGACGATCGGCGCACTCGACCGCATCGAACAGGTACTCAACCAACCCAATGACGTACCCGAACCGGCCGACCCGATCACGCCGCCGCGCGTACGCGGTGAGATCGTCTTTGAGAACGCATCCTTCCGCTACGACGAGAGCCCGCTCTTTGACGCACTCGCGGCAACCATCCCCGCCGGATGCTTCTGCGCCCTGGTCGGGCCGAGCGGCGGCGGGAAGTCGACCTTTGCCAAGCTGATCCCACGCTTCTACGACGTCGCCGAGGGCGCCATCCGGCTCGACGGCCATGACATTCGCGCTTTCCGCCTTCACGATCTCCGCGAACAGGTCGCCTATGTGCCACAAAAACCGGTACTATTTAACGACACGGTCGCCAACAATATCCGGCTCGGACGTGTGGATGTCGGCGATGCTGAGGTCGAGGAGGCTGCCCGCAACGCATACGCTCACGACTTCATCGTTCAGATGCCCGAAGGCTACCACACCCAGGTCGGCGAGGACGCGGTTCGCCTCTCCGGCGGCCAGCACCAGCGCCTCGCCCTGGCCAGAGCCTTCCTCAAGAATGCACCTGTCTTGATCCTCGACGAGGCCACCAGCGCTCTCGACAGCGAGAGCGAGGCGAAAATCAAGGAGGCGTTGCGCCGATATGCAGAGAACCGGACCGTCATTGTGATCGCGCACCGACTCAGCACTGTCTCCCTTGCAGACCAGATCCTGGTGTTTGACGCGGGTCGAATCGTCGCCCACGGCACACATGCCGACCTGCTCGAGTCGAATGCCTTGTACCGTTCGCTCTGCGCGCGACAAGGGATCACATGACATTCAAGTACTCGATGAGATCCCTTGGCACCGGCTGCGCCGGGTTGGGATGGCAGCCCGGCAAGGATTCGAACCTTGACTAACTGAACCAAAATCAGCTGTGCTACCTTTACACTACCAGGCTGAATCTTTCGGGTAACAACGCGAATAAAAGCATTCGGGTCACCCGCGTCAAGTGGGTATGCCGGCTCGGGTGCCATGAGCCGTAACCAAAACCGCGGGACCCCATCACTCCCCGGCGCCCACGGTGTTTTCGTTTGGACTCCAATTGGCGGGATGTCCGGGATTGACGCGACATCCACCTGCCGTTAAACGGCACTCTTCATGGACGAATCATCAACGGAGCGCTCCCCGCCGACGAAATACCACAGAATCGTCGTTAAACTGAGCGGAGAAGCGTTGCGCTGCTCCGAATCGGGCGAATCGATCGACCCCGGGATCCTCCAGACGATTTGCGAGGAGTTGAAGCGCGTGCATGCCCAGGGCGTGGAGGTCGGCCTCGTCGTGGGCGGTGGGAATATCTTCCGGGGCCTGGCGGGGGTCGAGAACCGCGGCGTCAACCGGACCACCGGTGATACCATGGGCATGCTCGCAACCGTCATCAACGGACTTGCGCTGATGGACTGCCTGGAGAAACTGGGAGTCCCGGTCCGGGTGCAATCGGCAATCCCGATGGAGAGAGTGGCGGAACCATTCATTCAGCGCCGCGCCGTTCGCCACCTCGAAAAGGGTCGCATCGTCATCTTCGTGGCCGGGACCGGAAGCCCTTTCTTCTCAACCGATACGACCGCAGCCCTGCGCGCCAGTGAGATCGGCGCCGAGATCATCTTCAAAGCCACCAAGGTCGACGGTGTCTACGACAAGGATCCGGCAACGAACACGGACGCCGTGCGGTACGAGGAGATCTCGTTCATGGAGGCGCTTCACGAGCGGCTCTCGATCATGGACGCGACCGCGTTCTCGCTCTGCCTCGACAACCAGATGCCGATCGTGGTGTTCAATATGGGTACGCCAGGAAACCTGTCCCGGGCAGTGCGTGGCGAGAAAATCGGTACCCACGTGCGCTAGCAGACTGGACAAATCGCTCGGAACCCGCATTTTACAAGACTATGGACTACGATACGGTTATGCTGGAGATGCAGGATGCGATGGAAAAAGCGGTCGCGCACACCCTCCATGAGTTCTCCACCCTCCACACCGGCAAGGCCTCGCCCTCCATGGTCGAGAGCCTCCCGATTGAGGTGGAGCGATATGGTTCGACCATGCAACTGCGGGAGCTCGCTGCGATCACCACACCCGACCCGCGCTGCATCGTGGTCACCCCCTGGGACAAGAGCACGCTCAAGTCGATCGAACGTGGCATCCAGGCAGCCAACCTTGGGTTCAACCCCGTGGTCCAGGGGAATCTGGTCCGAATCCCCATCCCCGAACTCTCAGGAGATCGCCGCCGCGATCTCGCAAAGGTCGCCAACCGCCAGGCCGAAGACGGCCGCATCGCCGTACGCCACGCCCGGCACGACGCGATCGAGGCGTTTCGCAAGATGGAAAAGGAGAAAGAGATTTCCGAGGACGACCTGCACCGCTTTGAGAAAGAGGTGCAGCAGGAGACCGACAAGGCAATCGCCCGGATTAACGACGCCCTCGAAACGAAGGAGAAGGAACTCCTGACCGTTTGACTGGGATCCCGTAGAACCGACAGCCAACTGGGAAGCGCGGGGCCTGTGCAGAGAGCCGAAATCGCGAACGGGATCGATATCGAGCGACCGAAGCCAGCCTTAAAAGAATCGCCCCAGCGCGAACAACGCCGGATTTAGCGAATGCCCCCCACGTCCGAACAACAGCCCAGGCGAATCGTCATCAAACTCGGAACCGGAATTCTGACATCCGGGGTCGGCAAACTCGACGAATCGCGAATCGCGAATATCTGCAAACAGGTCGCCGCACTCCGCGACCGCGGGATCGCGATCATCGTCGTCTCCTCCGGAGCGATCGGCCTCGGGATGGGGAAGCTGGGATTGCGCAAGCGGCCGGCCGATCTCTGCAGTCTCCAGGCATGCGCGGCAATCGGACAAACCATGCTCATGCAGATGTGGCAAAAGCACTTCGCTTTACACGGCCGGACCGTGGGCCAGGTACTGCTCACCCACGAGGATGTACGCGCCCGAACGCGGCACGTGGCCGTCAGGAACACAATCGAACGCCTCCTGGCCCTTGATGTCATCCCGGTGATCAATGAGAACGACGCGGTCAGCGCACACGAGATCAAGTTCGGAGACAACGACATCCTCTCGGCGCTCGTCGCAAGCCTGACCAAGGCGGAGCTGCTCGTTATACTGTCAACGATTCCCGGGCTCCTCGATCGAGAACGCGAGGATACGCTGATTCCCGTGGTTGAGGCGATTACCCCCGAGATTGAGGGACTTGCGGGCGATACACACAGCGCCACATCCGTCGGCGGCATGCGCAGCAAGATCGAGGCGGCCCGGGTTGCGACAAGATCCGGATGCGCCGTCTTTATCGGGAGCGGCGACGAGCCATCCCTCCTGCTGCAGGTGCTCAGTGGAGACGCAAAGGGGACTCTATTCGTGCCGGCGCGCATCGCCATGCGTTCGCGCAAACGCTGGATCGCGTTCTTCGAAAAACCGAAGGGAGCGATCCGAATCGATCCCGGCGCGGTTCGTGCCATCCGCGACGAGGGGCGCAGCCTGCTTCCCGGAGGCGTACGGAACACGCAGGGCACGTTTTCGGAGGGTGACGTGGTCAACATCGAATCTCGCGAGGGAGTCGTGGTGGCGCGCGGCGTCGCCCGGTATTCCAGCGAAATGCTTCCCGGGATTCAGGGCAAACGAACCGACGAGCTGAGAGCGCTTTATCCGGACCGGAGCCACTTCGAGGTCGTGCACCGAGACACCCTGGTGATCCTCGCCGATTGACACACCGGGCAAATTCGCCGGGAATGCTCCCCATGGAGTCTCCGCCTCATTCCACCGCGGGAATTGCGGTGTTTCAAACCCCGGACTTCCGGTCCGAGCTGAACGACGAGCAATACGCCGCAGTCACGGCAGAGCCCGGTCCCGCGCTCGTGCTCGCCGGCGCCGGATCGGGCAAGACCCGCACGCTGACCTACCGGGTCGCATGGCTGCGCGCGCAAGGGATACCACCGTGGCAGATCCTCCTGCTGACTTTCACCAACAAGGCGGCCCGCGAAATGCTCGGCCGCGTGGAGGAGCTGACCGGAGGAACGTTCAGTTCCCAGTGGGGCGGAACCTTCCACAGCATAGGGGGTCGTTTTCTCCGCAAACATGGCAGCGCGATCGGCGTCGAACCCGGTTACACAATTCTCGACGAAAGCGATTCCGAGTCCCTCGTGACCGAGGTGATCAAATCCCAGGATGCCGCCTTTCTGAAAGACAAGAACAATCCCAAGGCCCGCGCCATCCGCGACCTGATCAGCTTTGCGCGCAACACCAGGGACGCGCTCGACAATGTTGTGCGGGAGCGGATGCCTTGGGCCGAGGAGCTGATCCC
>SLNJ01000160.1 GCA_007133065.1 Opitutales bacterium | reverse complement strand
TCCCACGTCGAATGAACAGACTGACGCGAAAGCCGAAGTCATCAAGCTTGGAATCGACATCCACGCGAATGAGTACGTGGTGGTGCGCCAGGCGGACGGCGCAGCGCCGCAGCCACCACAGAAGTTCACGCCGGAAGCATTCACTGTTCATTTCTAAGATTCCGCAGTCGTTTGGCGTACTTGCATCTGTTTTGAACCTCGCGCTCGTATTTGCCGCAAGCGCTGCTGATCGCATCATCGCTCGCCCTGCCGCCGGCGTTCCGGATCACATGAGCATCCCCTTCCGAGAGCCCTGCGTACTTCGCGGGGTCGAGGCGAGCGTCCATGCATGTCAGAATCGCAAATCTCCTGGCCGGGGGCATCGGCAATTTTCCCTTCTCACCAAAGTTTGCGGCGTAGTCGGCATTGGCCGAAAGTACTTCATTCACGATTTTGCTCATGGTCATGTCCTCCGTTATTGCTGTTCAAAGAATCGACACAGTCGTCCTGGAGCATCTTAGTCTCTTACTTCGAGAGCGCAAGTTCCTCATCGACTTATCACTCCGTGCAGCTTACCTTCGCCCGAGGGCGCGGTCGAGGATCCAGTCGGTCCAGCGTCCGTCCACGCCCGAACAGGCATTGGCCGCTCCGTCGCGAAGTACCTGCTCGATGTGGCGGACCAGCCCGAGATGGGGTGCGGGAAAGGCGTCGAATGCGAGGACCTCCTCCCGCCCTCCGGTGCGGATGGTGAACGCGTGTCCGTCCAGGCGTTCGGAGTCGATCACCCCCTCCGTTCCCACGATCATGAACCGGTCCGCCGGACGCTTCGACACAAAGTCGCCGCTGATCGAACAGAGCGTCCCGCCGGCAAACCCCACTGCGAGTGCGACCACATCCTCCACAACGCTCTGCGGCAGGAACGAGTGCTTGAGACCCTCAACCCGCTCCGGTGCCCCCAGCAACGAGACCATCGCATCGATCCGGTGACTGACCACATCCACGAACAATCCGCCGCCGCTGACCTCCGGTTGCACGCGCCACCCTCCACCCCACGCGGTATTCGGACCCGGCACCTGGGAGTAGTCGATTTGCGCAAAGACCGGTTCGCCGATATGTCCCCCGGCAATCAACTCCTTCATCTGTAGCACGTGAGGATGAAACCGCCGATAGTAGGCCACGAACAGCTCGACGCCCGCTGATGCGCAGGCCGCGATCATCTCGTCATCCTCGGCAGCCGAGAGGCCCATCGGCTTCTCGACGAGGACATGCTTGCCGGCCGCGGCGGCGGCGATCACGTAGTCCCGGTGTGACGATGGCGGGGTGGCGACGTAAACGATATCAATTTCGGGGTGATGCAAAATCGCCTTGGGATCGTCCGTGCACAGGGATATGCCGTGGACCCGCGTAAACGGTTCCGCCTTCTGCGGTTCCCGGCGCATCACCCCGGCAATGCGGCTGTTTCCCGCTTGCATGATCGCCGGGCCGCTCTTTTTGGCGACGACATCCCCGCATCCGATGATGCCCCATGTCAGTGGATTGCTCATACGGATGCGAGTGCGCTCCTGTGGGCGGAAAGCTTTCGGATCGCATCGGCGATTTGCTGCATTTCGCGCTCGCCGCTGGTGGGCTGCACTTTGACCTCCAGGTTGATGTGATCGCAAATGGCGTCCGCCACGGGAGTGGATACCGTGCTGTAATCGACCGGACCGCCCTCGTTCAGGGGGCAGGAGAATGGGCATCCGCGTCCATACATGTTGGCTTCTGTAAAGATCGGCCAGCGCTGCAGCGGCCGATAGAACATATTCATCGGAATTCCTTCGGCGTTCAATGCTTTCACGAAGCTTGCCCGGGGAACGCCCCAGGACTCCACATCATACTGCAGAATGAGGTTGTAATACGACGGCACCGTGTTCGACAGGCCGGGCAGCGGCGCGATCCCGTCCACCTCTCCGAGGGCGGCCAGCAGCGCGGCTACGTTGGCCCGCCGCTTTTCGTTCATGGCATCGAGGAAGGGCAACTGGGCATGTGCGATAGCGGAGTGAAACTCGCTGGTCTGCCAGTTGTGCCCAACCGATTTGAGCAGGTAATTTCGCCACGCGCGCATGTTCTCCGTCATGGTTTCATCGTCGGTGATCACGATCCCGCCGATTCCGGCTGAGAGATTCTTTTTGTGCTGAAGGCTGAAGGCCCCAAGGTGACCAATCGTGCCGACCTTACGATCGCGATGGAGGGCGCCGTGCGCGTGGGAACAGTCCTCGATCACCGACAACTTGTGCTCATCGGCGATGGCCATGACGCGGTCCATGTCGCATGGATAGCCATTCACGTGGACCACGACGATCGCCTTGGTGCGGGGCGTGATCTTGCGTAGCACGTCCTCCGGATCCAATCCCTGGCTGAGGGATTCGCTGTCCACGAACACCGGAATGGCATTCTGGTCCACCGCCGCGCCGGCGGAGGCGGCATAGGTATAGGCAGGGACGATGATTTCATCTCCGCAACCGACGCCCGCCGCAGCCATGGCCGCCTGCAGGGCCAGCGTTCCGCTGGCCACCGCCACGCCGTGCGGCATACCGTGGTAAGCGGCAAAAGCCTGCTCGAGCGCTTCCGTTTCGCCGCCGAACATCGGGTGGTAGGCATGGCTTTCAGCGACTCGTTGAATCGCTTCCATTACCTCGGGTCCATAGTGGGGCCATTTTGGCCATGGCTCGCGGCGGACGGGCTCGCCGCCGAGTATTGCCGGGAGCTTCATTCCAAGTGTTCGATTCGTCGTGGTCTCTTGCATAATAAGCAAGTATATCCCAGGCACTCGCTCGCGACAATCGGAGCGTTTTATGTATTCATTGGTACTTCTTATGGTGGCGCGATCGCCGATACTCGGAGGGAGTCATCCGCATGGCCCGTTTGAACGCGTGATGGAAGTGGCTGACATCCGAATAGCCGACGCTCCAGGCAATCATCTTCACGGGATCGCCGGTACGTTCCAGGAGGTCGCAGGCTTGTCGGAGACGAAGCTCGCGCACGTAGGTCATTGGCGGAACGCCCACTAATTCACGAAAGCGGGCCGCGAAGTAGGTGGGCGCCAGGTTCGCCAAACCCGCCAGCCAGTCAATGCTGCACGGTTCCATGAAACGGCGATCGATCCAGCTCTGGACGGATCGAATACGCCGCGAATTCTCGTCGCTTTCGGTCTCCGATGGGGGCGAGAGCATGATGCGGAGCGCCAGAACGGCCGCCTGAGCCGCAAATACGCGCAGCATCGCTTCAGTTCCCGGATCGCGCCGGCTGCGCTCCATGACCGCGTCCTCAGTGAGCCAAACCAGGCGCTCGTGGATCTGCGGCGCCAGCACCTTGCGACATGCGGGGGGACCGTCCGGAGCATTCAGGGCGCGCGCCGCGTCAAGAAGCATCTTCGGCAGATCGCCGATCGTCTCCAGTATGCTCGGGTGAAAATGAATGACAGCCATGTGGAACGGCGGATGCACCTCGATCGCGTGTCCGGCGCCCCCGGGAATCAGCAGAAGGTCCCCTGGACGCAGGGGGATATCCGGTGCTCCCTCCAAATGGTAGAGCGCTTCTCCCGCTTGGACCGCGTTCATCTCATGCTCTGGATGCCGGGTCATCTCCTCGACAAACACCTCATGGCGATGGCTGAAGCCGGCGAGAAGCGGCTCCTTTGGACTGGTCAGACTCCTCATGATGCCTACAGACCACACAAATCCCGCTCGCTTGGCGACATCGTTCATGCGTGACTATGGCCGTTGACCCGGCGAGCCACAAACCCACTCTTGCGGGAATGGACGGTTCTGCTCCCGGTCCACGAGGATTTCGTCGCCGGCGGCACCAACAGCCTCTTTCTCCTGGAAGTTTGATTGGTTGCCAGGTCCGGGAGGTCATGGGCGCTTGCAAGCGAGCACGCCACGGGGATGGCGCTTGGCACTCCACGGGCGCTCGCAGGCGAGCACGCTACGGCTGTTCGGCGCCCAAATGGACCCACTGGGAATCCGCGTACTCCCACGCCCATGGAAACAGGTTCCGGTGAGTCCACCGCCATTGAACATCGGGATCCCATAGATAGAGGCTTCCCTCCCCATCGCCCCATGCATACTGCCATTCGAGGTCGACGTGGTAGAGCCAGGGGTAGTAATCCCCGTAGAATTCTCCGAACCAATAGGAAGTCATCCAATCGCCCATCCGGTACTGCAGACCGGAAATCGAACGAGCGACCTCAAGAAGCGTGGCGTTGAACTCCTGGCCGGTCGTACTCTCGAGCACGAACCGTCCGGGCGATTTGTCCGATTCGGCAGCCGTCTACTCCCAGGTGTCCACGAATCCCGGGCCGCTCACTGTGATCGTCGCCTGGTCCGTGCCATGTTCCTCCAGGGTAACGTTCACATCGTCCTCCCAGGCGCCGTAGACGCTTGCGATGCGAACGCTCGAAGTGGTCATTTGCGCTTGAAGCTGCTTCCACCCGAGCGGGGACTTGCGATTGTCTGCCGTAGAGTTCTTCACCTCCACGAGGTAGGATGCAGTGGATACAAGCTGCATGTCGATATAGCTTTGGTCCTCGCCGCGGAAGCGATATCGTCCCTCTTCCATATCGAGCGTCTCCACGGTACGACCTTGCATGAGCCATGTGATTTGCTCCTGCTGATTCGCGCGAATATCATCGAAAACGAGCGCCATCCACGGGTAGAGAAAAGCGCCGCTCGTACGGTCCCATAGTTTATCGTAGAAGGCGGCGAGATCGGGCCGGCGATTCGTCCAGGCCAGGGGGTAGAGAACCACATTGTAGTGAGCAAACCCGGTGCCGGCGTCGCCGTAGGTGAAGGTCGAGTCCAGTCCCGGTCGGACGGATGCGGCGCGGAAGAGCCAGGCATTTCGAAATTACGGGTTGTTCAGAAAATCCGTTCCGATCGCGTGGTCGGCCGCCGCGAACGAGAGCACCAGATGAGGGAGTCCGAATACGAAGTACCCCGGCGACTCATGGTTTGACGCATCATGAGGCTTCCACTGCTCCACGAACTCGAGCTCTTCGATCAACTGCGTGCAGCGCGACGGTCGGCAACCGCCACATGCCGTAACGCTGCGCGTTGGTTGCGTTCGTAAGAAAGTCGACGGTTGTCCCGGCGTTGCGCGTTCCGGTGGCGTACGCGTCGAGTTCGGCTTTGAATCGGTTGGCCCCGCTTCCCGGATTCAGATAAAAGGCTCGTATCGCCTCCAGACGTTCGGCATCGAAAAAGATCCGCGGGTGCTCCCCGACGAGATCCTCCCGCAGCCCGATCGGAGGCCCACCGTAGATCGGGTCGGACTCGGGTATCGCGGTCGCCGGAACGGCCAAGCCGATATGTATGAAGATGCTTAGAAAAGCCACGGGCATAGGGAGCGGAGAGAATCTCATTGTGTTTTGACGCGAACGTTATCGTTGTTGAATGCAGGTATACGGGCTGGAGCGTAGCGGGCTTGCCACTCGAGGGCAAGCGGATGGTCTTAAGATCTAATTGGCAATTCTTGTGGTGCGCGGATCTCCGCACCCGATCGCCAGTCGCGTCAATCTGGACCTTGACGGCAAGCCGGATCCAAACGCGTGGTGAGGCGAGCGTGATATCCTGAAGCTGTTGCCTGCTAGGGCTCCGGTTGCCCGTCAACAACGACGTGCAGGTGCGCAATGGCGGTTTCACCGTTTTCATTGGAGCGCTGGACGCGGACAATGTAGTGCCCGGGCGCACGGAAGGCATGCACGGTGTGGGCATAGCCATGCCGGTCCAATGGATCGGCTTTACCATCGCTCGAGCGCGTTGTAACCGTCGGGCTTCCATCCCCGAAGTCCCAGGTTTCGAAACCGTCTGATGTGCTGAAGACGCGCACGTAGAAATCGATCGGTTGCCCGGGGCGTATGCCCTGGGTCGGATGATGAGCGGGATGCAGGGCGGGGGGCAGTTGTTCGCGCTCCGGGTCGAGCACCTGAACAACGGCGAAGTCGTAATCCCGGTTCCCTTCGCTGTCCGTCACGGCCAGGACCTCGCTGTAGACCCCCGGCTCGCCATAGCTTCGAACCGTTTGGGCTCCGTTCGCCGTGGATCCATCGGTGAACGTCCAGTGAAACTGCGGCGATTTCCCGTCGGCTGTCCATGATCGTGAGCCATCGAGTGTGACGGACTCGCCGACCCGGGCCAGGTGATGGGGGCGCGCCACGGCGGCAACCTCGGGATCGTGCCTCTCCCGATAGGCTTGCCACACGAATGCGTATGCTTCCTGTGTGCCCCACCTGCCGGAGGGTTGCATGCTGGAGATCCCGAAGTGCAGGTGCGCCCAACCGCCGCTATGGCCTTCCTTTCCGAGGATTCCGAGTGGATGGCCGGCTGGGACGCGGTCTCCGACCCGAATCCGGGTATCGATCGCGACCAGGTGGCTATACCGGTAGTACCAGCCGCGGTCGTCCAGAAGGTAGACAACATCATATCGAGGCCGCACGGGAGTCCCGTCATATCCGGGAAGCGTGGTATTTGCCGCAGAGACAACCAGCGCATCGGTCGCCGCAACCACGCGCGTTCGACCTTCCGCTCCTCCGAAGTCGAAGGCGTCATGATAGTAGATCTGTTGCACGTTGGGGTTTTCGGGACCGTCGACCCACGTGGGCTCGTTGGCAACCTGGGTGTAGCTGGCGAGCCAACGTTGTTCGATCGGGTACACGAAGGTGCCGGGTTCGACCCAGGGAGACCCGCCGGGCCACAACCGGAGCCGTGCATCGGTGTCCAGTGCCCAGTTGTCCCGGTTGGAGTTGGCGTAATACCCCCTGGTAGCGGTAGCATCGATTTGCACGCCTTGTACGGTGACGGGCAGGTTGTAATTGCCGGCCTGGATGTTGACGGTTTCGCCGTTCACCTCAACCGTGACCACCGCCTTGCGAACGGCGTTACGAATCGAGTCGTGATGCTCCTCGACTGCAACAAGCCGCACCTGGGCGATGGAATTGTCCGCGAGTTCGACGTCCGCGGTCTCACCGAGGTTCAGGTCCACCGTTCGGACAAGGGGCGTGCGGGTTGGTTCCGGTGGCCCGTCTGGAGCGGGGAGATCTGCGAACGCTGGGTTGACGAGCAGGACAGCCATGAATACAGCCGCGCCGAAAGCTGCCTGGGGGAGGTGAAACGAGATGGTTTTCATGGCGCGAGCTTTGGGAACAATGATCGCAAGCTCAACCGTGTTCTTCCGTGCCTCGAATCATGAAGCCGAAGCACGATCCCAGGTGTTTGCTATGGCTGCGAGGAGAGCCTCGCGCTGCCCACGGTGATTCCCAGGTAAACCGGAAGGCTCAGGCACTCCCGCGCAAGGCAGGTTGAAACGCCGTCGGGGTACGCTGCGGAAGAAGCGGCGGGCGCGTTTTTCAGGACACACTTTTTCGAGGTCCCAATCTATGGGCGTCCTCGATTTCCCGATTTCCCGTTTGCGTGCCATCGTTCCGCTCCCCCAAACCTGGGGAGGAGCTTGTCAGGATCGAGAATATGTAGGTATTGTTCCAATACGATTGCGATGATGATACGGTCAAATGGGTTCTTGTGGAGCTGCGGCAGGTCATTTACGGTTGATTGATTGGAGATGACTCTTCGGAATAACCCCATGAAATTTCATGAAGAGCCCGCCCGCCAAACCCCCGTGGTGGACGAATGCGACGTGCTGGTCGCCGGGGGCGGTCCGGCGGGAGTGGCAGCGGCATTGGCGGCGGCATGGTCCGGAGCCAGAGTCTGTCTGCTGGAAGTTCATGGCTGCCTTGGCGGGGTTTGGACGGCTGGGTTGCTCACTTGGATTTTGGACAAGGACAATAAACCAGGCGTCATGGCCCGAATCCTCGCCGAGTTGGATGCCCGTGGTGCCCGCAATCTCTCCAACGCCTATGACACGGAGGTGATGAAGCGGATCCTGGAACAGCTCTGCTGTGAAGCGGGCGTGGATATCCGACTCCACACCCGTGTTGTCGATGTAGGCAGTGATGCCCTCAATCGCCTGTCCCTTGTGGTTACGGAGAGTAAATCCGGACGTGAGGCTTGGAAAGCCAGGGTATTTGTTGATTGCACCGGTGATGGCGATTTGGCGAAGCTTGCCGGGTGTAAATTTGCAGTCGGCCGGGAACCAACCGGTGAGACGCAACCGATGACTCTGATGTCGTTGCTCAGCGGTGTCCGGTATCAGGACTTGCATGCCCGACGTATTTGTCGGGGGCCCGGTGTGAGTAACGTGGAATCCAAGGAAGTACTCCTCAGGGAATTGGAACGGGCGAGTGCGTCACCATCCTATGCTCTTCCCACGCTCTTTCCGATTCGGGAGGATCTCTTTGGTTTTATGGCCAATCATGTCTACGGTCGCTCGGGGCTTAACGCACAGGATTTGACGGATGCCACTCTGGCCGCTCGCGAGGAAATCCATGCGCAGGTGCAAGCGCTGCGTCAGTTGGGGGGAGTCTGGAAGAATCTGCAAATCGTGGCGACCGGCGAACAGATCGGGGTGCGCGAGGGACGACGGATCCGAGGACGCTACACCGTTACTGCGGATGATTTACGCACCGGACGTCTCCATGAGGATGCGGTTTGCCGGGTTACCTTTCACGTGGATGTCCACACTACGAACCCGGATCGATCGGGTAATAAATCGGTCGACGCGCAAGAATTCCAAAGCAGGCCCTATGACATTCCCTATCGTGCGCTCCTGGCCAAGGATGTGGATGGTCTTTTGCTGGCCGGGCGTTGCATCAGCGGGGATTTCCTCGCCCATTCCAGTTATCGGGTGACAGGGAATGCGGTAGCCATGGGCCAGGCCGCCGGTATCGCCGCCGCCCTTGCCTGCAAGCTCGAGAAACTCCCTCACGAACTGGACTGGAACGGGGAACTGCTCCAGGGACTAAACCGCTTGGACTAGCTTGGAAAGGGGGCCGCACAGAAGGGGCCGCTGTTCATTTCCAGGATTCCGGAGCGTTTTGCAGCCCCAAATCGCAAATATGGCAGCTGACCCGAAAAAGTGTGGGTCTCCTGAAACGCAGCTGAATTTATACACGATGGCCACTCCCGCGGATGCGAAAGCTCCTTGAGCGACACGGCCTCCGGTTCACCATTGACGAAGATCCCGATCCGGTCACTGTGGGGGTACGATCGTGTTTCTGAACAGTGACCCCTGCTTGCAGACTCGACCGGTCGAACCGCTATCGATGGGATCGGTCCACGCCGAGGGATTCCGGTCACTCGAAGTGGCTCGCCCAGCGGGAGGGCGATTTTCGCCTCGAGCTTCGCTCCGGCATGGTATCAACCCGAACTCACTTCACAGTCCCACGCTTCGACAAAGAGGGGAACGTTGTGCCCGACGCCGAGACACCGATCGATACATCACGGCCACCGCATATCGATTGACGATCCGACCATCGGCGGCGCAGGCTCTTCCACCACTGCGGGCAGCCGAAGTCAGAATATCTCAATACACGAACCAATCAGCTAGAGGCGCTGCAGAAGCCAGTCGTAGGCGTACTGCCGCACTATGGGGATTGTGTCATGCCCGTCTCCATGACAGAGGATCTGGATCTGCTCCGGGGCGTCGCAGCGCTGAAACACAAAACGCGCTTTCTCGAAGCACCTCAAGACAGGCTCAACCAATGGATTGTAGCGATCGTTCCACGGCTCCAACAAGAGAACCCCTCGGGGGGCGATGAGCGAGAGCATTTCCTGGTACTCGAACAGTGGGACTCCGGTTTTGCGGATTCCCTCGTCCAGTCTGGGACTGAGACCAGGGGGTTGCGGCGGATTCCGAAAAACATTCGTGATGTTTGGGCTCACACCTGCGCCGGCTACGCAGGCACTGATGCGTTCGTCCAAGGCTGCGAGATAGACGGCAGTCCGGCCCCCAAGGGAGTTGCCTATGCATCCGATGCGACCGAGGTCGGCGCCGGCGCATTGCGAAAACAAGTCAATAGCCTGTTGATGAACCCGTAATCGAACGCCATCGAGCGACCAGTTGGGGTACTGCCGGTAGAAGGAGGCGACAACCTCCTGTTGCGTGTGGTCTCCATTTCCCTCGCCAAACCCGAATTGGTCGACGGCCATTGTCGTCACGCCCCGATGAGCCAGTTCAATGGCGTACGGCCTATTGGGTCTCTCATCTGGAGACAGTACGTTTCGATGGGCCAGGCGGGGATCAGTCCCGTGCATACAAAGCACCCCGCCGCCGGTCGCCCGGCCCGAAGGTGGCTTTACCAAGCTGCCGTAGGTTGTTACACCGGGCACAGGGGAGAAACGGAATTCCCGAATGAGAAGGCCATCGCGTGATTGCTCTGCAAGAACCTCGAAGTCCAACGATTCCTGCGGCTCCGGGAAATCCCCCATCGACTGCAGGACGCGTTTTTGTATGCGTGCCCGGATCTCCGGCCAATCATCACGAGATTGGTCCGGTAATATGACATCTCTAATCATCTGTGGAAATGTCTCTAAGGTTGAGTCAGGGGATAAAACGTTACGCGCGTTCCGCCGTCCTTGTATCTTCTCCGCTGTCCACTACAAATTGCAACGAAAACTCGCTTCAACACAACAGCCTGCCAAACGGGGGCGGCAGCCGCGCAGGTGCTGCATCCGTTCAAACGGGTTGGGCATGCAATCCCACATGGGAATCATGAACTTGTCCGATGTTGCGCAAGCAGGGTTTACCGCTATCAGAGAACAGATTGGGGACGAACAGATTGGGGACACCCAAAGATTTCGGTGTTCTGGAAACCGGGGACAGGTAGAAATAAGATACTGATATTTAACGACATGTTGTGATCGAGCATACGGGATCGCGCCCGTGGCGTGTAGCACAAACAATGGGTGTCCTGGATTGCCTCGATTTGTCTGCCCGGTTGCTGATTACATTCACCAGGTGAGCCTTTTCGGACCTGACTGACGGATGTCCGTTTTACGGGTTTGGAACCGCAGCAGAGAGGAATTCCCGTGGTGTAAGGGCCGGGATAGGCGAGCGGCGGAAGTCCCTTTTATTCCGAGTCACAATCCGTTCCACCCGGGCCTTCTGGCCCGCGGCGATCTGGAGGGCATCTTCAAAATCGGAAATGGGCAGCGAGCGGGCTGTGCGCGCCGCGAGCGAATCCGCCGGGCAGACTTCGAAAACGTCGAGGATTTCGTCGACGAAACGATCCGCCTCCTTCTTTCCGGCAGTTTTCAAACCAATGTAGTAAAGGTTGGCAAGGGTATGCCAGGCGATCCATCCGTCGCCTGGATGCGCCTCACACCAATCCAGAACCGCCTGACTTTCATCCGCAAGGCTCTCGCGGTCCAGCAGAACGTCGAGCAGGATGTTGGTGTCGACCAGGATTTTCACCGCCCACGGTGCTTCTCGAAGAGATAATCCAGGCGAGGGTCGCCCTTCGCTTCGGTCCCCGTTTTCCAACGACCCCGCAGCCGCGCTCCCAGTGGAGAACGCCGTTCGTCCTCTGCTATGGAGTGCGACCACTGCTCGAACAGGGCCGAAACGGAGACGCCTCTTTTCCGGGCAAGGCGCTTCGCTTTCGCCACCGCCTCCCGCTCGACCGTCAACGTCAACTTTGACTTCATGACACGTATCCTACTCTTACAGCACGTGCTGTCAAGATGAGCGGGGTTACGGTATTCCAGGACCCGGACAAGGATTCTGGTCGAGGCGATATTTCCTTGCGTTGAGTCCTATCGCGTTGCCTTCCAAAATCTTATGTGCGGGGACAGATTATGGACACCCAAAGATGCCGATGTTCTGGGAACCGGGGACAATTAGAAAAACGCTATTGATCTCCAACGACTTGCGGTGATCGAGCATCCAGGGTCGCGCCCGTAGAGTGTCGCACAAACAATGGGTGTCCTGGATTGCCGCCT
>SLNJ01000113.1 GCA_007133065.1 Opitutales bacterium | reverse complement strand
GCGCTGTTGCGGGCGCTGCGCGCCGTTGCGGGCGCTGCGCGCTGTTGCGGGCGCTGCGCGCCGTTGCGGGCGCTGCGCGCTGTTGCGGGCGCTGCGCGCGAGTTGCGGGTTCTGCGCGCGAGTTGCGGGTGCTGCGCGCCGTTGCGGGCGCTGCCTCCGGCTCGTAGAGCCGAGGTGAAGGATCAAATTGACCAAGGCGAGACCTACGGCTCGGAGAGGCGCGCCGTTGCGGGCGCCTGCAACTCGCGCTTAATCGGCATTCCACAGTTCCGGGAAACGGCGGGCTATTTCACAGTGCATGGCGATGCAGAGCGGGAGGGCGTCGTCGTTGAAATCGAATGCGGGATGATGGCACATCGGGATGCTTTCCTGGTCCGGGGGGCGCGTGCCGACAAAGAAGAAGGCGCCCGGAATCTCGTGCGTGTAGAAGGCGAAATCCTCGCTCGCCATCATGGGCGGACACGGGGCCACGCGGTCGGACTCGCGGTCTGTCGCCCGGCACACGGAATCGAGGACCCCGCATGCCCGCTCGTCATTCACGAGCACGGGGTAGGGATCCGGCGCGAACCGAACCTCCGCCTCCGCCCCAAACGCCTCGGCGATCCGCTGAACGATTCCCGAGATCCGCTCGCGCATCGCCTCGAACTCGATCTGGTCCAGGCACCGGAACGTTCCCTTCAACTGGGCTTCGGAAGGAATCACGTTATAGGTGGATCCTCCTTGTATTTTCGTAATCGATACAACACTCGGGGTGAGCGGATCCGCCTGCCGCGAAACGACGTGCTGCAAGGCGGTAATCACGTGCCCGGCGACCGCGACCGGATCCGTGGACAGCTGCGGGATAGCAGCGTGTCCCCCGCGTCCCCTGATGCGGATGTCGAACACGCCGCCCGCGGCCATGAGCGGACCCGGCCGCCAGGCGATCTGACCGAAGCGCATGGTGGCGAGCGGCATATTGTGCAATCCGAATATCGCGGCCGGTCCTGGATCGTCGAATACACCGTCGGCGATCATCCGGGCGGCCCCCGCCCCACCCTCCTCGGCGGGTTGAAAAATGAAAACCACCGGATGCCCGAGCGTGTCGCGCACGGCGTGCAGCACCTCGGCGGCGCCGAGCAATGCGGCGGTGTGCCCGTCGTGGCCGCAGGCGTGCATCTTACCGGGCACCGTCGAGCGGTACGGCAAGTCCGTCTCCTCCTCCATCGGGAGCGCATCCATGTCGGCGCGCAGCGCCACGCACGGCCCGGTTTTCTCCGCGCCGAGAACGGCCACGAGTCCGGTGCCGCCGACGCCCTCGCGCACGCGGATACCATCGAGGGAGGCGAGGCGCTTACGAACACGGGCGGCGGTTTCCCGCTCCTCGTAGGCCAGTTCCGGATGGGCGTGCAGTTCCCGGCGCAACGCGACCATGTCCGGCACACGTTCGGAAATCAAGGACGCGATTTCAGGATAGGAAGCCATCTATCGGAGCGTGACAGGCGGGCCATCTCCTTGCAACGGGAAACGGATTTCGGCCCGTTTACGGTCACGGTCCAATCATTTGGCCAATCTTGTTGGAGGCCGCCTTCGGGCGGTCCCACGTTGACCGAAAAACCGGCTGAAGCCGGAACTCCAACAGGGCTCGTCCCCCGCCCATCGCGCCGTTGACAGGCCAAATGAAAAGCCCGTGCGTTTACGCTTCCACCACATTGACAGCCCGGCCATCCAGGAATCCGCGGATATTCTCTACGGTGGCCTGGAGCAGACGGCGGCGGCTCTCGACGGTTGCCCATGCCATATGCGGGGTGATGATGCAATTGGGCGCCGAACGGAGGGGGCAGGCGGGGTCCATCGGTTCGTGTTGGAGCACGTCGAGACCTGCCGCAGCCGGCCGGCCCGAGCGGAGTGCTTCGGCGAGATCCTCCTCGACCACAAGATTGCCGCGCGCGGTGTTGATCAACTGCGCGTGCCCCTGCATGCGCGCCAGTCGCCCGGCGTTGACCAGTCCGATGGTCTCCGGGGTTGCGGGACAGTGCAGCGAGACCACATCGGCGGATTCGAATATCTCGTCGGTCTCCGCCCAGGCGAAGTCCTTCCAGTCGGGCGCGTCCCGCCGTGTTCGTGCGGCCGCAAGGATCCGCATGCCGAAGGCGTGGGCGATCGCCCCGACCCGTCTGCCGATATCCCCGAACCCGACGATACCCATGGTCTGTCCCCGCAGCTCGTGCAGCGGCACCTGCCAGTATGAGAACGTGTCGCTCACAATCCAATCGCCGGCTTGAACCGAAGCGTTGTGTCGGGCCACATGGTTGCGCAGTTCGAGGAGCAGCGCGATCGTGTGTTGCGCGACGCTCTCCGCACCATAGCCCGGCACATTGCAGACGGTGACGCCCCGCTCGCGAGCGGACTCCAGATCGACGATGTTGTAACCGGTTGCCAGTACGGAGATCAGCCGCAGGCGCCCCGCCCCTGCGATGACCTCAGCCGGAAGCGGAACCTTGTTCGTGAGCACCACCTCTGCATCCGCGATTCGCTCTGCAATCGCCGGCGCATCGTACGGTGTCACGTCGTGCAACCGCAGGTTGCCCAGCGCCCGAACCTCCTCCCATTCCGATTCAGGAAATCCCATTGTTTTCGCGTCGAGTACGATCATGTTCATAGCGATAGTTGTAATGACCGTCCGCCCTCCTGACGAGTGCGGATTCGGGCGCGCGATAGACGCCTTCGGCGCTCAGCTACAGCGGAGGCGCTTCCAGCCCGTGGGCGTTTTGTGTTGCAATCGGGTTTACAACCTCCGGATCCCCCGTTTAGCAGTCCGACAGTCCGACTGTCCGACAGTCCGACAGTCCGACTGTCCGACCGTCCGACCCTCCAGAGGTGGTCGTTACCAATGCAACCCTGGAGGGACAGCGTCCTCGCCTGTCCGTTATGCAATCGCGTGTACAACCTCCGGATCCTCCCAGGATAGGAGGTCACCGGCCCAGAGCCATCAGGGTCTGCGAGCACTTGGAGAGCCGGGCGTCGTGTTCGCGGGCGCGGGGATCGAGTTGTATGAGGAAGCTCCAGAAGTCGCCGGAGTGATCCAAGTGGCGCAGGTGAGCCAATTCGTGGAGGATGACGTAGTCGTGAAGCTTCGGGGAGAGCAGGACGAGGCGCCAGTTCAGCGAGATCGTATCGTGGCCGGAACACGATCCCCACCGTGAACGCTGATCCCGGACGGTGACGCGCGACGGATCGAGCCCCGTCCCCCGGGCGAGGCGGGCAACCCGGTGGGGGAGCACGTCGCCCGCGAAGGCGCGCAGGGTCTGCTGAAGGACGTGCGATCGCGCGGCGTCCGGGGGGTGGGTCAGCTCGACGGCGTCGCCCTCCCGTGCGAACCGCCACCCGTGCTCCTGCGGGCGGGCGATCAGGGCAAGCGGCCACCAGCGTCCATCCGCACTCACGCGCGGGTGTCGGCGCAGGTACGACTCGAGCGATTGCGGTTTTGGCGTTCGCTCGAGGGCGGCGAGCACCCAGTCGCCATGACGGCTTAGAAACGCCATTGCCTCGCGCTCGGCCATCCGCCATGGGATGCGAAGGTGTACCCGGCGTTCGGCATCCACCTGGATTCTGACATGGCGCGAGCGCGGCACCCGGTCGATCATGCACGGCAGGAGGCGTGGACCCTCCCGTGTTTCGACGGTGACCAGGCGCGGTTCCTGCGGCATCGCACGAGCTTGGTTCGCGCCTGGCTCAGCTTCGCTGCGTGGAGGAGCCTTCGAGCTCCCGGATGGCGGCGGAGGTGAAGCGTCGGAGGGCTGATTCGGGATCCACGCCCGCCCGGTGGCAGGCGGCTGCCGCTTCGAAGAGCAGGGCGCCGGCCCCGATTTCGTCGAGGTCCTCTGCGCGTGCGGCGATACGCCCCGGATCCACGGACTCAGGCAGGGGGAGCTGCTTCCGCTCAATCTGCTTGTAGACATCGCGTGCGAACAGCAGTGCTGGAAGCTGCGGGGGAAGGTCCTTAAACAGCGTGGAAGGCGCTGTTTCGCGTGCGGTTCCGTTGCGCTCCTCGGCCTTGATCTGTTCCCAGCGTTTGAGCACCTTTTCCGAGGTGTCCAAGCTGGCGTCGCCGAAAACGTGCGGGTGGCGCCGAATCAGCTTCTCATTGATCTCCGCGGCGACTGAATCGAAGTCGAAGTGCCCGGATTCCTCGGCCAGGTGCGCGTGGAAGATCACCTGCAAGAGCACGTCGCCGAGTTCTTCGCGCATGTGTTCCATGTCCTCGCGGTCAATGGTGTCAAGCAGCTCGCAGCACTCCTCCATCAGGCAGTTCGCGAGCGATTGGTGATCCTGCTCCCGATCCCACGGGCAACCGCCCGGACCCCGCAGCCGCGCCACGGTAACTCTTAAATCTTGAATCGCACTCACGTTTCCATCCTATTTGGTTGCGAAAATGCGGATCCTTCCCCGCAAATGCAAAGCGTAAATTGAAGTTCCTGATTCTGTGGACAAACTCGATGAGATCATGGCGGCCAAACGGCGCGAGATCGCGGGACGCATCCGTCCCGTGCGCGACCGCGAGTTGAGTGCATTCGCCCGGAGCGACCGCAGGGGCCGCTCCTTCCGCCAGGCGCTGCGCCGGCCGGCCGGATTGGCGGTGATCGCCGAGATCAAACGCCGGTCACCCAGCGCCGGGATCATCCGCGAGCAGGTCGACGCATCGGAGCAGGCCCGGTCCTACTACAACGCCGGCGCCGACGCCATGTCGGTACTCACCGATCGCGCGTATTTTGGGGGCGACATCCGGGACCTCTGGGAGGTGACCGATCTGCTCGCAAACCGCGAAGACACCCCGCCCGCGCTGCGCAAGGACTTCTTCGTCGATCCGGTCCAGGTGCTGGAGGCCGCCGAAGCCGGCGCACGCGCCATTCTCATCATCGTGCGGGCGCTCGCCGACGAGGAGATCCGGCGGCTCGCCGACGCCGCGGCGCTGGCCGGCATGGACAGCCTGTTCGAGGTGCACACGGAAGCCGAACTCGAGCGCGCCATCGAGGCGGACGCCACGATCATCGGCGTCAACAACCGCGATCTCGCCCGTTTTGTCACCGAACTCGAGCGCTCGGAGGAGCTGCTTCCCAAAGTGCCTGCGGGCGTGATTCGAATCGCGGAGAGCGGGATCCACACCGCCGAAGACGGCGCCCGGATGCGCGCCGCCGGGGCGGATGCGATCCTCGTTGGCGAAACCCTGATGAAAGCCGGAGAGACCGCCGAAGGCCTCATCGAAGCCTGGCATTCGTGCGACGATCACCACGACCTCTCCTAGGAACCACGGCCCCCACCATGTCCGGCTTCGATCAGCCGATCTCCCTGCGTCAGACCCGCGCGATCCTGGCGGAGCTGGGACACCGGCCGCGAAAGTGGCTCGGACAGAATTTCCTGGTGGATGGAAACATCGTTCGGAAGTCGCTGAGCCTTGCGCAGGTGGTCGCGGGCGACCGAATCGTGGAGATCGGACCCGGTCTCGGGACCCTGACGCGCGCGCTGCTCGGGTGCGGGGCGCGGGTCTGGGCGGTCGAGTCCGACCCGGTGCTCCACCGTCTTCTCGCCACCACCCTGGCGCCGGCAGCCGAGGGCCGCCTCGATCTCGTCGAAGGTGACGCGGTGGCGTTCCCCCTCGCGGGGCTTCCCGCCGAACAGAGCCGGGACGGGTTCAAGGTTGTCGCCAATCTCCCGTACGCGATCGCCACGCCATGGATGGACGCGCTCCTGGCGGCTTCTCTCCCCGAACGCATGGTATTGATGGTACAAAAAGAGGCGGCGGACCGCTATTTTGCATCGCCGGGCACCAAGCGTTTCGGAGCGATCTCGATCTACCTGCAGAGTGCATACCGGCGGCGCATGGGACACGCGGTCGCCCGCAGTTGCTTCTATCCGCCGCCCGAGGTCGACTCGGTTCTGATGCACCTCGAGCGCCTGGAAGAACCGTTTCTCTTCTCCGGCGAAACCAAACGCCGGATCCGGCGTTGCTTCACACAGCGCCGCAAGCAGATCGGGCGGATCAGCCGCGACGATCCCGCAATCCTGACCTGGATCGCGGCCTGCGCCGACCTCGGCGTCACCCCGGCCACCCGCCCGGAAGCGATCCCCCTTGAAGCGTGGCGGAGGCTTGAGGGAGCCGCGTGCCAACCCCATGACGGGGCGGAAGATTGAGGCGACCCCGCGCCCAGGGGCATTTCACCTGGGGGCTCGTGGGGCAAGTTTGCGACTTGATGACGCACGAGTCCCGCCTTTAGGCGGTTTTGGAGCTCAAGTGGGGCCGCATGAATGCCGGATTTGCTCCAACGATCGCCACCAGATGAAATAGCCCTGCCCCGTGCCACGTGCTCACCGAAAGGGACTTGTCAACCGCATCGTTCCTGCCTACGCCAATTTTGATAAATGACTGCTGAAAAATCGGAGGGGATCGTGCGCAATATTGTCGTGATGGGGGTCTGCGGCTGCGGTAAGACGACGGTGGGACGCGCGCTCGCCGTTCGTCTCGAGGGCCGGTTTGCCGACGCCGATGCCTTCCATCCGCCGGAGAATATCGACAAGATGCGCGCCGGCATTCCGCTCACCGACGCGGACCGCGCGGACTGGTTAGACGCCCTGAACCGATGGCTCCGCGCCGCCGACCGGAACCCAGCCGAATCGGGCCCCGGCATCCTGGCATGCAGCGCTCTGCGCGAATCCTACCGGCGGACCCTTTTCGAGGGGCTGACGCATCCCCGGGCCCTCGTGTATTTGAAAGGGACCTACGACGAGATCGAGCCCCGCATGCGCAACCGTTCCGGCCACTACATGCCGCCCGAACTCCTGCAGTCGCAATTCGAAACCCTCGAAGAACCGGCCGACGCCATCACAATCCCCGCGACACTTTCGGTCGAAACCATCGTCGAACGGTGTTGCGAAGCGCTCTCCGCAGCGGGTTGAGCATCCTTGCCGACGATCGCCGTTCAGTCCGGATGCAGCTCCTCTGCGCCTTCCGTCACGGTGAATTCGAGGTCGACGTACACCATGCGGTGATCGCTTGCTTCCCGCCATTGCGGGAGGTCGACCACACGACCGCTGCCCGGCACGATGATCGGCCGCATCGCCGGCGACGCGAGGATGAAGTCAACCCGGCTGTAGACCTCCTCCCGCTCCCAGAACTGAGTCCACGTCTCCCCGCGCGAATCGACCGCCGGAACGATCGCGGTGATCGGGCGGCCGCCGACCTCCAGAAACCGGCGGACTGCGGCCGTTCCCCGCGTGTCGTTGAAATCCCCGGCAACGAGGAACGCGTGTCCCTCCGTCTCGGGAAAGCTCGCGCGAATCCGATTGCGAACGGTGTGTGCCTCGGCGATCCGGCGCCGGGTTGCCCGCGGGTCGTCCGGCCGCTCCGTCCACTTGCTCTTCAAGTGCAGGGTGAAGAGCGCCCACTCGATTCCGGCCGTGTCGAAACGCACCTCCAGCAGCCCGCGCCGGACCATTTCACGATCCTCGAAATACAGGAATGACATATCGGTATGCCGTTTGACCTCGCGGAACGGAATCCGCGACAGCACGGCGACCTTGCGCACCGGATCGGCGTCTTCAAGCAACGCGGCGTGCCGGTAATCGATTCCCTCGCGGCGCAAGTCGCGCTGCAACTCCAGCAGGAACGGCATGGGACCGATCTCCTGCACCGCGAGGACATCGGGGCGAATCTCGGTGATGATCCGGCGCAACGCGTGCTTCTCGGACTCCGGCTTCGGGTAGTCGAATCGGTACACCCCGTTAACAAGCCGATCGGTCAGGTTGTAATTCTCCAGGTTGTAGGTGGCCACCCGGATCCGTTCGCCGCCGGTCTCCCCGGCCGCGCCCGGCACCGAGATCAACAGCAGAAGCGAGACGATGCCCGCGTAGCGTTGGACATTCTTCATGGCTCAGCTATTGCGCAAGGCGGCTTCGCGCTCCACGAGCGTCGGATGCGAGTAATAAACCCGGCTGTATATGGGATGCGGCGTCAGGTTACTCAGGTTCTCCCGGTGGAGTTTTCGCAAGGCACGGACGAGCGGCTTTGAACTCCCGATGGCCTCGCGCGCGAAGTTGTCGGCCTCGTACTCGAAGGTGCGGGACCAGTGACTGAACAACGGCGTGAACCAGAAGGTGATCAATCCGGCCAGAAGGCTGAACAGGAGCAGGACCGGCACGATCTGTCCCGCCTCCCATGCAAACCCGAAAGCACCCGCGAACCACGGCGCCTCCAGCAGCATCCCCATGGCCCAGAAGCCCAGCAGCAGGAACACGGCGGAAACCCCGAGGAGACGCGGAATGTGCCGAAGCTTGTAGTGGCCGATTTCGTGGGCGAGCACGGCTTCCAGCTCCTCCTCCTCCATCTGCTCGACCAGCGTGTCGTACAGCACGATCCGCCGGAAACGCCCAAAGCCGGTGAAAAAAGCGTTGGAGTGCCGGGAACGACGGCTTCCGTCCATCACCAGGATCGTACGTGCGGGGAAGCGCGCGCGGTCCGCCAGATCGATGAGGCGCCGGCGCAGAGAGCCTTCGGGCAGCGGATCGAACCGGTTGAACAGGGGCATGATGAACATCGGGTAGATCACCATCATCGCGAGCATGAACCCGAAAACCAGGACGAAGCCCCAGAGCCACCATGTCCGAGGCAGCGTCTCCACGATCCACAGGAGCGCGAGCAACAATGGGTAGTAGAGCACCACGCCGACAAGCGCGCCTTTCACCTTGTCCGTCCACCAGATCCGGGGAGTGCTCTTGTTGAACCCGAACCGTTCCTCGAGGCGAAACTGCGCCCACCAGTCGAGCGGCAGCTCCGGCAACGCCAGGAGCAACCCGATGCCAATCAGAATCGACGGCTGAAGCCAGAGCGCCTCCCCGATCCAACCGGAGAGCAATCCATAGATCGCGGCCAGCCATCCGGTTGGCAACAGAAGCAGGAGAACCGCGGTCGAAACCCCGCTCTCAATCATCCCCAGCCGGCTTTTTGCCAGCGTGTAGTTCACCGACTTGCGGTACGTGGTGTCGTCCATGATTTCCCGGCACGCCTCCGGCGGATTCCCGGCATACGCGCGAACATGGCGGCGGTTCAGGAACTCGAGCGCGCCCTCCGCCGCGAACTTCGCGAGCAACAACACAACAAAGACAACCAACACGGTATTCATAGAGCCCGAGACCTTGCAGAGGGATCCGAAGAAAGCAAGACGGCAACGGCGGCGCGCGTTCCATATCAGTTGACGAATCCGGCGGGGATGCTACGTTTTTCCCTAGATGAGTCGCAGAATTCCCATCCTTTATGTGAAACGCGGGTGCCCTTGGTGCCGTGAGGCGTTGTCCTTCTTCTCGCAGCACGGGATCGAGCTGGACGTCCGCGATGTCGATGACAACCGCGGCAACCTGAATCGACTCATCGAGGTCTCCGGCCAATCCTCCACCCCCACATTTGAGTACGACGAGTTCGTCGTCTCCGATTTCTCCATGGAGGAATTCCTCGACGAACTCGAACAGGTCCCCGAGGTCAAGCGCGAGCTCGGGCTGGGCGACGAAGAGGATTGGAACTGAGGCGGAGGCGGGGGCTTCGCCGCACGTGCGGTTCGCGCTGGCGGCGCATCCTGGGACGCGCGATGCGGCTGGGATCGAAACCAACTCGCTCGAAGCTTGAATCCGCACCCGGGAGTCCACGGTATTTCTATTAAGAATACCGTGCCCTGGGAGCAGTCCGAGGGCGCGCGTGCGCGGTTGGGTTGACCTGCGCGAGATAACCGGCATGATCGGCAGCTATGTCGGATGCGGAGTCCAGTGCCTTTCTGAACCCATGGCAACGGCGGGTGGCCGCGGGTGCGCTTACCGCGCTGGGGCTTGCCGTCATCCTGTTGGCGCTCACGGGATTGTTCTTCCTCCTGCGGGGATTTGTGATTTTTTTCGCCACGGTGATCTGGCCGCTGGCGATCGCGGGGATCCTCGCTTTGATTCTGAGGCCGGTGGTTGCCTTTATTGAAGCCCGGCTTCGGACAAACCGGCTCGTGGCGATCGCCCTGCTGTATGCTCTGGGGGTGGGCGCTCTGCTCGGCGTGTTCGCGTTCTTCACACCGCTGCTCGTTCGCCAGGCGCTCGACTTGATCCAGATCCTCCCTGAGCTGCTGCGCAACGCCCACGCTTTCCTCGTCGAGCGCTATCCCGAGGCGACCGCGATGCTCGCCGATCATCTGACGCCGGAACAGCTGGAGGATTACGGCCGTCAGTTGGCCGGGCACCTCCAGGAACTCGCCTCCTTCACCTTTCCGGCGGTGCAACAGCTCGGCGCATGGCTCGCATCGCTTGGAGCCTGGGTGATCGCTGTCGGCGTGATCCCGATCTACCTCCTGTTTTTCCTGCTGACGCGGCGCGATCCCACAGGGGACATGAAGGAACAGCTCTCGTTTCTGAATCAGGGCTACCGGGACGATGCGATATTCCTCATCAAGGAATTCGCCCGGATCATGGAGGCGTTCTTCCGCGGACAGATTGTTATCGCGCTGATCATGGGGGTGCTCTTCGCGATCGGATTCACCCTGATCGGGCTCGACTTCGCGATCGTGCTCGGACTGTCGCTCGGCGCGCTGAACATCATCCCCTATCTCGGAACCATCATCGGGTTGATCCTCTGTCTTCCGATCGCCTACCTGCAACCCGACGGCGGCCTCACATTGCTCGCGCTCGCCCTCGCCGTGTTCGTCGCCGTGCAGCTTCTTGAGAGCTACCTCCTTACCCCCCGCATCATGGGCCGCCGCACCGGTCTCCATCCCCTCGCCATCATCGTCGCGATTTTTTTCTGGGGGACCGCACTCGGCGGAATTCTCGGGATGATCCTCGCCATCCCCCTCACCGCCTTCTTCGTGGTCACGTGGCGTCTCGTGCGCAAGAAGTACCTGAACGTAGAGTCGAGTCGGGACTGAGTACTCGAAATCAGAAATTATCGAACGCGCCGGCGCGTGAGTTGCGGGCGGCCGGAAGACAGGGGTTCAGGGGTTCAGGGGTTCAGGACGATAACCCTCAACCCAAGGCAGGCGCGATCGTCTGCCCTACCCTCAACCAACCTTTTCTGAATGGAACGACGGAATACGCGGAATCTCGCGGAATGAACGCAGGGTGGGGGCACCCTGCCTCCGGAAGCGCATCCGTCCGACCGTCCGACTGTCCGACCGTCCGACCGTCCGAGCCGCTTCCAGCCCGGAGGCGTTTTGTGAAAGGCTGAAACGCTGAAAAGCTGAGATGCTGAAAGGCCTGGCGGTGAATCGGGATGCTTGGTGGGGTAAGAACGCTTCATCTGAAATTCTAAAAGCACACCAAGTCGCCATCCGGCATTTCAGCATTTCAGCATTTCTGTAGCCGGACAGGCGAGACCTACCCTCCGGCTCGCAGCGCCTCCGGCCTGTAAGCCTACGGGCTGGAAGCGCCTCGGAGAGGCGCGTCGTTGCGGGCGCTGGCGCGCTGTTGCGGGCGCTGCCTCCGGCTCGTAGAGCCGAGGTGAAGGATCGAATTGACCAAGGCGAGACCTACGGCTCGGAGAGGCGCGCTGTTGCGGGCGCAGGGCGCTGACGCGCTGTTGCGGGCGCGGGGCGCCGCCGGGGGCCGCGAGCTGCGGAGGACGGTCGGATCCCGATTCGCTTCGCTCAGCGGGACTTCGCTTCGCTCAGCGGAGGACGGAGGACAGTCGGACGGTCGGACTGCTAAACGGGGGATCCGGAGGTTGTACACCCGATTGCAAAACGGACAGGCGAGGACGCTGTCCCTCCAGGGTTGCATGCATACCGACCACCTCTACCTCTGGAGGGTCGAATTGACCAAGGCGAGACCTACGGCTCGGAGAGGCGCGCTGTTGCGGGCGCTGCGCGCCGTTGCGGGCGCTGCGCGCCGTTGCGGGCGCTGC
>SLNJ01000162.1 GCA_007133065.1 Opitutales bacterium | reverse complement strand
TCGACAACCGCCTGACGCGGGAGTGCGGCAAAATCCCCCATCGTCGCGATTCCCCAATCGTGCAGAACCGCCAGCAGCGCCTCGGGGAACCCGGCCTGCTCGGGGCGGACCGATTGAAGAAACCGCTCCCTGCCGGCGGGGATTCGGACCGGCTCCGAAGCCGATGCGGAACGGGCGGCCCACAGAGCGAAATCGGGGGTCGCTCCCGCGCCGGCACAAGCGGTCAGACCGCGCTCCGCCAGCGCGCCGTGCACGCCTTCGAGCAGCCGCTCGAGCGACCGCACCTCCAACTCGCGCCCCCGCAGATCGATTGTGCAGATTCCCGGCACGCTCTCTTCGACACGGGGCGAGAGATCCAGCACCGCTGAAAGAAGCGTGCGGCGCGCCAGCGCTTCCGCGGAAGCGTTTTGCAGCAACACGCGCAAGCGCGGACAACGCGCAACCGCCCAGGCTGTTGTCATACCATTGTCGATACTAAGGCGTCGGGCTGCGGCGTTGCACGCCGCCACAAGCGAACGCCCTCCCATTCCCCCAACCACGATCGCAGGCGCCTCCCGATCGACCGGCGGCAACGTATGCAGAACGGCTTGGAGAGGGAAGTCGGGGAGGTAAAAGACTGCGAACATGATCTCTGGATTTTGAGATGCTGAAACCATGGCGATAATCGGAGTATCCCATGTAGACCGGCAAAGATTGGACCCCAATGGCCGTCGGTCACCACGCACCGTCAGCCTCGATCCGTTTCAGATTTTCAACCCCTTCCTCCACCGCATCGAGCGAGAACCGCTCGCGCAACCGCACGCGCTGTCGGCATGCCGGAACGCAGGGACGCGGCGTCAGGACCGCCAGCGTACAACCACTGCCGCGCGCCGCCAGAATGACGCGGCGCCAGAGCCTATCGCGCAACCCGGAGAAATCACCCTCCGGCGCCTCCCGAAGGTCGAGGAGGACGAGCGGAATATTCTCATCCCGCACGAGAATATCGGTTGCGAGAAGGCCCTCACGCGCCCGCGTGCAGCGCACCCACAACAAGGCTTCCAACTCTTCCGGCGCCGCACTCTGCGGATCAAACGCATTCCCCGCCTCCACGAGTGCGAGAAAACGCGCCTCACGGCGGCTGCCCTGCAGGAGTGCATGTACCAACATCTGACCGCCCAGCCCCGGCGCCGCTTCCACGAACTCATGGCACTCCCCCTCCGCAAGCCCGCCCCCGAGACTCGCATCAAGCCGCAAAATCCCGGTGGGACGCCGGACCGCACCGCCCGCCATCTCCCCCGCAAAACAAGTCCGCACTCCCGGAAACGTTCGAACCACTCGCGCGCACAAATCCGCGGGATTCAACGGCCCCGTCCGCTCACCGGTCCCCCCCTGCGAATCCGGCCAACCCGAGTCCGCGACCTCCCCCGAACCGGCGGATTCCTCCACCCCGCAAAAACGTTTTCCACCAAAAACCGGTGCATGCGATGTCATAGAATGAAAGCGTGTTCATATGTTCACCCTTGTCAAGCTCCACGTGAGACGTACCCCGCCGAAAGCGACCCCTCACTCGACAAACCGCCCGTCGCGCATGCTGAGGATCTCATCGCACTGATCGGCCAGTTCCCGGTTGTGAGTGACGATGAGGATGGCCTGGCCTTTGTCGTGGGCGACCTGCTGGAGCAGATCGAAGACCAGGGTGGAATTGCGCATGTCGAGATTTCCTGTCGGCTCGTCCGCGAGGATCAAGCGCGGCTTGTTGGCGAGCGAGCGGGCGATTGCAACGCGCTGCTGCTCGCCGCCGGAGAGGTGATTGGCGAAGCGGTGGGTTTTGTCGCCGAGCCCGACATCGCGCAGCAGCGCCTCGGCCCGGTCCCGCATCTCGGAGTCCCCGAGCCGGCCCAGTTTGCGCATCGGGAGCATGACGTTCTCCGCGGCGGTAAACTCGGGAAGCAGGAAGTGGAACTGGAACACGAACCCGAGGTAAGCGCTGCGGGCGCGGGTCCGCGCCTCGTCGGTTCCGGCGGAAAGGTTGGTTTCATCGACGAAGATCGCCCCTTCGTCGGGGCGATCGAGCAATCCGAGCAGGTAGAGCAGGGTGCTCTTCCCGCACCCACTCGGTCCGACCACGGCGTAGGATTTCTCCGGGTACAGTTTAAGATCGAGACCGCAGAGCACGTGGACTCGCCCTTCGGCCTCTCCGAGCCAGCGATGCAACCCCCGGGCCTCGAGCACGGGGGCGGGGGAGTCGCCCGCGGCGGTATGGTCGGCCGTCCGGTTCATCCGCCTGTTCCCCGAATGATATCGCCCGGTTCGAGGCGAGCCGCGCGCCGGGCCGGGATGTAGCTTGCGACGAAGACCACAGCCGAAGCGATGAGGGCCGCGGAGATGTAATGCCAGAAGGACCAGTGTACCATGAAGTGGTCGGTGGCGATAATTCCCCGGATGCGGATCGGCACGCTCTCAACACCCATGGTGAACAGCACGGCAAACGCCCATCCGATGAGCGTCCCGAGAGCCAGAACGATCGCCCCCTGGCTGAGAAAGATATTCACGATATCGCGCCGCGAATACCCCATCGAGCGCAGGATGGCAATTTCGCGCTGCCGTTCCATAACGATCATCGCAAGGGTGTTAAACATCCCGAGACCGGCGATGAGAATGATCACGCTCATCGTAATTCCCGAGGAGAACCGGAGGGCGCGGAAGACCTCGAGCCAGGTGCGCTCAGTCGTCTTCCAACTCACCACGTGATGGTTGAGCGTCTCCTGCATGTGGGCGGCGACGCGATCGGCGTGATCGTTGTCGATGAGGTTAATCTGGATGAAGCTGCTTGTGGTCGGCCGGTTGAGAAGGATCCGGGATTCTCTGAGCGGGATAAAGACGCGCGCCTTGTCGAACTCCTCCACACCGGTTTCAAAGATCGCGCCGATGCGGTAGCGCCGCGCCTCGTCGACCCCCTGCAGCCGGACGGAATCCCCGACGTCGACGGCGAGTCGCTCGGCCAGGAGCGTCCCGATGAGGATTCCATGCGGATCCTCGGCGTAGGTTTGGAGCTCGCCGTACCGTACCTGGTTCGCCAGATCGCTGACGGACAGGTATTGGTTCAGATGAATCCCGCGCACTTCCGTGGTCTGCGTCCGAAACCCGCTCGTGATGCGAGCGTTCCCGCGGATCACCTCGGCCGCTCCGGCGACCTCCTCGAATTCCCACACCGCTTCCATGACCTGCCTCGGCTGCTGGATTCCCTCGATATAGCTGCGGCCCTCCCGCAATGGCACGGCGAATCCGACCTGTTCCTCCGCGTCGCCCTCCCCCTCGGCCACCAGGGTGGTGACGGTATGCTGGAACTGGTCCTGAACCCGGACCGCACCGTTGGTTCCCCAGATCGTGCGAATGAAGAAGTCCTCAAACCCGCTGGTCTGCGCCTGGGTTACGATAAAGAAAGAGACGCCGAAAACAATTCCGGCAAGGCTCATCAACATCGCCCGCCTTTTCGCAAAGAGGAAGCGCAGCGCAATCTGGAAGTTGAGTTTCACGGGTTTCCGGGGACCACGGCATTCACTTGATTGGACGCGGTTGCACCCGTTGCCCACCACGCAGGAGGCTTTGCCTCTCGAGCACGATCGAATCGCCCGGTTCCACGCCCTCCCGGATCTCAGCCTTGTCCAAGCTGAGGAATCCCGGAGTCACCCGGCGGATCTCCACGCGATCATCGACGAGCACGAAGACGTTCTGGCCGATCAACCCGCGCCTTGGAATGATGGTGGCCCCCTCGCGTTCGCGTTTAACCAGCACTCCTTCCCCGCTCAAGCCGGGAACCAGGGTTTCGGCCGATTCATCGACCGAAAGGAAAACCTTGCGGGTCTTGCTCTCGGGATCGGCGGTCAGGCCGAGGGTCTGCACCTCGCCCTCGAACGTTTGCCCCGGGAAGCTCGCCAGGCGCAGGGTTGCGCGCTGCCCCGGTTCGACGCCGAAGTAATCCTCTTCGCTGAGGGTCATCTCGACGGTTCGGTCGGGCGAGACGATACGCGCCACCCTGTCGCCGCTCCAGAGCCAATCCCCCGCGAACGCATGCTGCTCGACCACCCGACCGTCGTACGGGGTACGGATGTAGGTGCGTTCCAACTCATCGCGCAGGTGTGCCACCCGCAGTTCGAGCAGGGCAACGGATTCCCGGCGCGAGAGCCGCTCGCCTCGGACGGCGGCCTCGAGCTGTTCGAGGTTGCGGCGGGTCCGGTCCAGCTCCTGCCGCGCCGCGACCCCACGCTCCACCGACAGTTCGAGCGCCTCGACCGCTTCACGCAAGTTCGCCAGCTCGAATTCCTCACGCACCGGCAAATCATTCCGTTCGCGCGCAATCTCGAGGCGGATCTGGTGCTGTTCGAGTTCGAACCGCAGATCGGCTGAATCGAGAATCGCGATCACATCGCCTTCCTGCACGGTGTCTCCGGGTTCCACCGGCACCTCCCGGACGCGCCCATTCAGCTCGGTTTTCAGCGAGAGGTCGATCTCCGCCTTGACCTCGATGGTGCCGGTGACCGCGTCGACGGCGGTCCCCTGTTCTGCGCGCGCCACCGGCACCTCCTCGCGCAAACGGCCGACGACCAGGAAAGCAATCACCCCGAGAACGGCCAGGGCCAGGAGAGTGTATCGGAATATCTTCATCGATCGTGGATTATGGAAGGCGGTTCACCGGCCCGGCCCTGAAGAAACGGGTCGCCGTGGATCCGTGCGCGCAATCTGCCGACGTTTTCCAGGTAGGTCAACCGGGCTTCGAGGCTCTGGATCCGGATCTCCTCCGCCGCGATCCGCTCCCGCAACAGCTCCGTGCGTGAGATCCGCTCACGATCGGCCAGCTCCTCCTGGAGCGCGAGGCGTTGCTCGGTCAGTTCGCTTCTGCGTTCCCGGGTCGTCATCTGTCGCAGGTTGTGCTGAACCTCCTCGTACAGAGCGTTGAGTTCGTGCCGCTCCATCTGCCGCGTGCGCTCGGCGCGCATCTCGAGCAGACGCTGGCGTGCCAGCGAGCTCATCTTCCGTCCGCGGGTCTCCCGCCCGTCGAAGAGGTTCCATGAAACCTGCAGCCCGGTGAAGTAAATAACCCGCACTTCGTAGTCATCGCTGCCGACGGCTTCAAGCTGATCCTGTGTGATCCCCGCGACCAAGTCGACGTTCGGGCGCAGCCGCGATTCGAGCGTCTGGAAGCGCTCGCGCTCCATCTCGAGTTCCAGTTGCTCCGCCAGCACGTCGCCTGAAATTCGTGTCTCCCGATCGATCGCGCGGCGCAGCTCATGCATCTCCTCGGGACTCATGACGCGGATCTCCGGCACCGCAACGCGCCCGAGCGCATCGACGCGATCGTATCCGGTGTTCTGCGCGAGACGGTCCTCCAGCCGCCGCACCCGGTTACGAGCGCTCGAGAGCTGCTCCTCGGTATCGTACAGGGAGAGGCGCGATTCCAACAATTCGGTCTCGGATAACCGGTTTCGCCGCACCAGCTCCTCCTGCGCGGAAACGAGATCCTCAGAGTAGCCGAGGCTTCGCTCCAGAGCGGATTCCCGCCGACGCAGCATCACGAGTTGCAGATACTGCCCTCGAATCTCTCGCAACAATGCTTCACGCGCTTCGACGCCCTCGGCCTCCGTCCGCTCCAACTGCAGTTCGCCGATCCGCCGGGTTGCCCGAAGCGCTCCCCAGTGGTACAGCGGTTGGCGAACACTCAAGTTCGTCTGTGCGAAACCGCGCAGCGGCGTCGAATCGAGGTCGGACCGGTACTCCACCGACGCCGCGGCGCGCGCCTGCAGATTCGCCCGCGGCTTCGTCGCGGAGGACGCAGCGAGCCGTTCCCCCTCAGCCTGCTCGATCCGGAGCGACTGCCGGTGCACATGTGGCGACGCGTCGCGCGCGTGTTCGAGCAGAGACATGAGTTCCGGGAAGTAATCCTCGGGCAGCATGGACCCGGCTTCCGCGCCCGGAAGCCCCGCACAGAGGAACAAGGCCAGGCACAATCCTGCGAGGCGCCGAGAATGGTGTCTCCCGGCAGCCGCCCGCAGCGGTGAACGCACGATTTGCATGGATCGCAGTTGAAGGGAATCTTGGCGCATAGTAAAAGGAGAAAACTACAAACGGCTGAGAAATCGGCGAATCCGCTCGGCCTGCGGTTCCGGGGAAAACCGAGTCCGGGCGAATGCAGGCGCCTTGATGGCCATCCTCCGGCGCATCCGGGAATGCTCCAAGATGCGTTTCAATGCCACGACGAATCCCTCGCCGTCTCCCGCGGGGATCACAAGCCCGGTTTCGCCGGGGGAACAACACTCCCGCACCCCGCGATAGTCGTACGCCACGCTCGGGAGACCCGCTGCCTGGGCCTCAACCAGAAAGTTCGGGAGCGAGTCCTCCATCGATACGGTGACCGCGACATCCGCCGCGCTGTACAAAGGACGCGGATCGGCCCGGTAGCCCCAGAACCGCACCTGTCCGGACAATCCCAGCACCGCGCAACGATCGCGGCAGCGCCGCAACTCGGATCCCTCCCCCACCAGCCACAATCGCCACGGCCTTCCTTTCGCGATTCGTGAGAACGCCGCGAAGCGCTCGAGGAGGTCGGCGTGCCGTTTCCCCGGGCGGAAGGTGGCCACGTTGAGAAAAACGCACTCGTCCGGCTCGACGCCCTCGCGCTCGCGCCATTCACGGCGCCAGGCCGCTCGCTCGGCCTCGTTGGACTCCAGGAGCATCGAGTTGCGCACCACGTGGATCCGGCGCGAGGAGTACCCCTTCTTGACCAACCGGCGCTTCCACCAACTGCTGTTCACCAGCACCGCCCGAACGCGCGGAAGCGACCACGCATGGAGTGGAAAGAGCATCTTGCCTGTGCGGACGGTTCCGACGACCGTCGTGTCGGGGAAAATCCGCTGGAGCAACCCGGAGTAGCAGTTCGCGGTGCGTCCCATGCAGAGCACGATTTCCGGCCCGAGCTCCCGAACCGTTCGATTCAGGCGCGGCGCGTAGAACGCGATTCCCGTGTCGAACCGCTGGAGCACCTGGACGGCCAGTCCCCGGGCCTCAGCCTCCCGCTCGAGCCGTCCCCCGGGACGGAAGACCACGATATCCACCCGCCAGCCGAGGCGCTGGAAAAACTCCGCCAGAAACAGCGTCTGCCGCTCGGTGCCGCCGTTGCGCAGATAGTCCTGGATGATCGCGATGTGCATGCGTGGATTCGGCTCGTTTCCGTCTCGAAACACGGAACGCGCAAACCCTTCTTATTTGGGCCAAAGAAGCGGCCAAAGCAAGCCCAGTCCCCGGCGATCCGGTCGGAGTTGCAGCTCACGCTTCGGGTGGATTGCGGTTTCCGTGATACAGGAGCCCGAGGGCGATCGACCCCGGGATGTGGGGGCGCGGAGGAGGACTTCCGGGTGGAAATGGACGCATCATCAGCGCATTGTGGTCGCACACGAACCGATAGCGCCGCGGCGGAAGTTGAAGCGCACGTTCGGGTGCAATGCCAGCAGGGACATCGGAACCGAGGTATCGGCGATCTTCTTGGCGATCATCAGCGTGGTCAGCCGCATGCCGAGAGGATTGTTGTGCACGCCGGCCTGCCAAATCGAAACCCGCTCGGCCTGCCAAGTCTCTACCGGTCCGACGGTGACCGCCTGTGTCGGCACCAGGTCGAGCCGACCGCCGCCGGATGTGCGGGCGTTCTGGATGATCGTAAGCGGATGGAGATCGACGACCCGGGTGCCGAGTTTGAGGTACTCCTCGGGCGGCGGAGGCTCGTCCAGATAAGGCGCTTCACGGCGGGGCGGATCGTTGAAGGCCCAGTGTTTCACCTCGCCCTGGCCGCCCTGCATCACGGCGCAGCGAACGCCCTCCCAGCTCTTCTGATACTCGGAAACATCGGCCTTGGGGAAATGGATGTTCGTTTCCGGCATCGCGAGTTCAGAGCGGATACGGTCGAAACAGAGTTCGCGATCCGCCCGTACGAATGACAGCGGATGGGCCTCGGGTACCTCCCGCCCCTCAATCACCCATTCGTCCATTCCCCAGAAGTGCGCGTTGTGCAGCGGCAGATCGAGTGCATTGACAAGCTGTGCCACCAACGGGAGCTGCTGTGTCGGGCCGATCGGCCCACAGATGCCCACGGGAACGTCCGGCGTAGCCTGACGCCATGCGGAAATATACTCGAGCGCCTCGGCCAGGTAAAAGGCTTCGAGCGTGTCGTGAAACACGACTTCAAATCCTTCCCGCGACAAACCCTGCATATCTTCTGCGGAAAGGCTGCTCGCATCGTTGATAATCTCCTTGTCCAATGTCGTATAGTCCCACCATTCCGGGGCGATTGTACTGATCGGGCGTGCCATAGGTATTCTCCTCCTGTTCGGGGTTTGCTCACGTCGGTGTTGGAACTTCGTGACCCCGACCATTGCAGTTGTTGATCAAGGCAGCGGCATTTCGGGCCTCCTCCCGCCGGATCGCGATAATCTCATCGCGCCCCAGGGTTGCTGTGCCACAAGAGCCGTTCGCGACGTTCATGTAGTGCAATTCGAAACCGGCCTCACGGAGCAGCATGAGAGTGCCGGCCATCATAAGCTCAATGTCATCCGGATGGGCAGCAATCGCAAACGCAACTTTTTTCATACAACACAACCTCCCCTTGTACAGCATGCCACGCGCGGCGGCCATAGTTCGGAGCCGCCGCAAACCAGACGCTACTGGAGAACGGGAGCCGGGCGCAAGCACGCAACGGGCAAGCAGGTTTCCCCAATTCCCCGACGCCGCCGCACCATGCGAATCCTTGCTATTTCTCGTCGGTACCGCTCTGATTGCGTTCGACCATGGATTCGGCGCGGCGCATTGTCACTCTGACCCACGAGTTCCATCCGCAGCGCGGCGGGATCGCAACGTACGTGCAGGAGATGGCGCGGGCGACACACCGGCTTGGCGTGCCGATCGAAGTCTGGGCACCCCGGGCGGCGGACTGCGATGTACCGGATACTCCGTTTCCATTCCCGGTGCGCGGGTTGCCCCTCCGAGGTACGCAGAACTGGAGTTGCCGGATCCGGCTGGCACGGTTCATGCGAGCCAAAAGGCGCGACTGGCAGGACGCGGTGTTGCACCTTCCGGAACCCGGTCCCATGCGCGCGTGGCTCTATCTGCAGTATGTCGCCTGGACGCGCACGCCCGCGCTCGTTCTCACGCTGCACGGAAGCGAAATCGAGCTGTTCTGCACACTGCCGCACCGGCGGCGGATGTTCAGAGCCCTTCTGGGCCGCGCCGACCGCATCGGCGTGGTCTCCCGGTACAGTCGGGACCAGCTCCTCACCCGCTTCCCAGAGGTCGCCCACAAGACCGTCGTAGTTCACGGGGCGCTACGGACCGACCTGCAGATCCCGACGGACGCGCCGGGGTTCCGGGGAGCGCAGGAAGACCTCACGATTTTGACGGTCGGGCGCATCCATCCGCGCAAGGGACAGTTCGCCGTGCTTGAAGCGCTCGCGCTCCTGTCGCCCGAGATCCGCCGGCGCGCCACCTACCGGCTGATCGGACCGGTCAACCGCCCGAGGTATCTCGAGCGGGTCCAGCGGTTTGCATCCAGGCACGGGATCCGGCTGCGTTACGACGGCGTCCTGTCCGAATCCGAGATCGCGCGCGCCTACCGCGACGCTGATATCTTCGCGCTCACCAGCATCCCCAGCCACATCAGCGTTGAGGGATTCGGCCTGGTTTTCCTCGAGGCCTCCGCGCACGGGTTACCCATCCTCGCACACCGAACCGGCGGGGTTGCCGACGCCGTTTCGCACGAGGAGACGGGGCTGCAGGTCGACCCCGGTGACCGTCCGGCTCTCGCCGCCGCCCTTGAGCGCCTGATTCAAGAGCCCGACCTGCGTCGCCGCCTGGGGACCAACGGTCTCCAGTGGATCCGCACCTTCGACTGGCAGGAGACAGCTCGGAAGCTGTTTCAACCCTGGATGCCCGACCGCACGGTGGAATGAGAGTCCGCGGACGGGCAGGTTTTCGATTCGAGCCGTTTCCCTGCATCGCCTCCGTCATCGGGCCTCGGCAGCGTCGCAGGCGCTATCCGTTGACACTCCGAGGTGGATTTTTCCGACGGCCTATTGGCGGTTCGATTCCGTCCACTCGGGATGCACAACCAGCTGAAATCGAGCAATGAAAGGGTTTATGAATGGTCGGGCTGGAGAGATTCGAACTCTCGACCCCTTGCACCCCATGCAAGTGCGCTACCAGACTGCGCTACAGCCCGCCGGATTCGAAGGAAGCGACACGGTGTTGTGTTTCGCGGGTCGGGTCAAGTCGAATTGCAGGGCGGGCACGACAAGGAGCAGCAGGGCATCAGGGGAGCCAAATACATCGCGGCGTGCAGCGCCGCATCGGAGCTGTGAACTCGCAGAATGCCTCCGTGGAGACGGAGATGGTTACCGGTAGACGAACGGCATCCGAACCGGGACAACGGTCGGGTCGCCGTCGCGCTTCGGAGGTTCGAACCGCCATCCAAGGAAAGATTGGAGCGCAGCGGCCTCGACCGCCTCATGTCCCTCGCTGCTGTGGACCCGCACCATGCGGACGCGGCCCTCGTGATCGACGTACCCGGAGATCACGGCTTTACCCAGCACCGGCTCGCCTTCGTCGTCAACCGGTTTGTACTGGTCCTTTCGATCGACCAATTCAAGGGGAGCATCGAGTTCGTTCGGCCCCGATTCCCGGAACCCCGGCGCATCGCGATCACCGGGACGCATCTCATACAGCATGCTCTCGATATGCTCGAGGCCGCTCTGCACGACGGTGTACTGCTCGGTAGGGTCGGTGAAGTGTACGATCGCCACGGTATCGGCGACAATCGGCTCCCCGTTCATGGTTGCCGGTTTGAAAACCGCACGCTCGATCCGGGCGGCCCCCCGGCGGAGCAGTTCCGGGTGCGAGGCTTCGAGACAGACATAATCGGCCACCGTGCCGTCGCGGTCGACGCGAACGAGATAGCGCGCCTTTGGCTCGCGGATCGGCAAGTGCAGCACGTGCTGCGGAGTCAGTGCAGTCAGCGCCCGCTCCAGCATGGGCGCCTGCATCTCGCCTTCCGACTCCGACAGGTTCGGCCCCATTACCCCGTACAAGGGCGTAGCCAACAGGATTAGCAGTACAATCGCTTTCATAAAAGTGAATTGTCGGGAGGCAAGGCGAAAAGCGCAAGCTAAAACCGGCAAGGCCCTGGATCCACCGGCCCTTCGATTTGGAGACCCGATCCCGACTCCCGAAAGGCATAACCACGTGGCGGTAACCTCGAACCCGTCCTTGCCCGCAAGCGTTCACGCGGTATAGTCGGGCGTTGAACTCCACCTGAAAAACGATGACCCAACCCTCCCGGCAATCCCGACGGCGACTGCACCCGCTCCTGGCAATGATGCGCGCGCTGCTCATCGGCTATGCGGCCCTGGTCCTCGTCATGGCCGGATGCCAGCGGCACCTGATCTATTACCCGTCGACCGGCTCGAAAGACAGGCTCCTCGCAATCGCGGACGAGGTTGGGATGAAGCCGTGGTATGGGGAAGACGGAACGATCATCGGGTGGACGAGCGCCGTGCCGGAGGACGGGGACCCCGAGGCATCGGTCGTGGTCTTCCACGGCAACGCCGGCATGGCCGTCAGCCGCACTTACTTCCGGGACGGAATCGAGCGGGCGACCGACCGGCGGTGGGAGGTGCGGGTTCTGGAGTACCCCGGATACGGTGCACGCGAGGGGAGGCCCGGCGAGCGGCATTTCACCGCCGCGGCGCGCGAGGCGCTCGAATCGCTTTTCAAGGCTACCGATCGTCCGGTGTACCTGGCCGGCGAATCTCTCGGGGCCGGAGTTGCATGCCGCATGGCAGCCGCCTTTCCCGACCGGATCGCCGGACTGATGCTCATCACACCGTTCAGCTCCCTGCCGGACGTCGGTGCGCATCACTATCCATTTCTTCCAGTGCGGTTCCTGATGCGCGACCGCTACGACAACGTGACCGCCCTGAAACAGTACCGCGGCCCGGTCGCCATCCTGCTCGCCGAACAAGACACGGTGGTCCCGCCCGAATTCGGGAGGAAGCTCTACGAAAGCTACCAGGGTGTCAAACGACTCTCGGTCCAGCCGGGAAGCGATCACAACACGCTCGACCTTTCCGCATATAATCCCTGGTGGCACGAAGCCGTCGCCTTTCTACGCGGCGCCCCGGAGGAGTAGGGAGGGAAACGGGTTGAATCGGAGATTCCCGTGGGATCCGCGTTCTTCTCTATTTTGTAAATTGTTAAATTGACACGCGCATCGCAGCTGTTCCTATGGTGTCATGTCGGAGAACGAGGCAGGCACGGCGCTGTGGCGCGTGTTCCCGTGGCGCGGGAGCATTCGGCGCCGGCGCGAAACGCTCGGGCTCTTTGCCCGCCGACTGGCCACTCTCTCCTCCGCTGGCATGCCCCTGTTGCGTGCGCTTGAGCTGTTGCACAGGCAGGAACACAATCCCCGGTTTCGCAGGATCCTGGGGTCTCTTGCCGGAGAGGTCCGTGCGGGGGTGACCCTCTCGAAGGGATTGCGCCGGCATCGCAACATTTTCGATCCGATCTTTGTCAACATGGTGCACGCCGCGGAATCCGGAGGGGATATGGCGCCGGTTCTCGATCGGCTGGCGTCGATCCTCGAACAGGAGAATCAAACGCGCAGGCGCGTGCGCGCCGCCTTATTCTATCCGGCGGTGGTGATCATCGTCGCCGGCGCTGTGGTGGCGTTGTTATTGGGCCTGGTTGTCCCGCAGTTCGAACTGATCTTCGCAGAATTGCTCCGCGGGGTGGAACTCCCGGCACTAACCCGTCGGATCGTTGTGGTGAGCCATTTGGTCCAGGCGCGTCCGCTCCTGCTTGTGTCGATTGCATCGTCGATCGGGTTGCTGGGGTGGGCATTGCGCCGAACCCCTTCGGGAGGTCTCCTCTACGACCGGCTTGCGCTCATGCTGCCCGGGGTTCGGACCCTTGTCCGCAAGGCGGCTATCGCGCGTCTCTGCCGCATCCTGGGGAATCTGCTGTCGAGCGGGACCCCGATACTCGAAGCAATCCGGATCGCGCGCGGGGTCACGGGGAACCACGTCATCGAAACGGCGATAACCCGCGTTCATGACAGCGTTCGCGAGGGCGATGGACTTGCGGCGCCGATGGCGCGGGAGCCTGTTTTCCCCGAGATGCTGACCGGGATGATCGCTGTCGGCGAGGAAAGCGGTTCGCTGGAAGTTATGCTCAGCCGGATCGCGGACCACTACGACGCCGACGTCGATCACGCGATCCGCGCCCTCACCGCGCTCGTCGAGCCGGTGATGATTGTCGTTCTGGCTCTCGTTGTCGGGACAATCGTCATCGCCCTCTTCCTTCCCATTATCACGATCATCCAGGGGCTCGCGGGTTGACCCGGAACGCTCACCGGTAAAACCGGAGTTCGCGACGCAAGGATTCGACATCGCGGTGAAGTCGGTCGAGGACCACAACCGTCCGGATATTCGCATCCAGCTCGCGGCGGATCGCCTCCGCTCGACGCAGTAGAAAAACCGCCTCATCGTCGAAGAAGATTCCATAGCGATCGGCAGGACGAGCCGGGGCGATCAGTCCATAACGCCAGTATTTGAGAAGCCGTCGCACCGAGATTCCCGCCAACCGCGCAGTCGATGCGTGATCGTAGTATCGCGCTTCAAAGAGCATGCCATACCGGGACGATTCACTGACTGGAGTAATCTGGTCCATTACGAATCGGAGCTATCTCTCGGGTTGTACTCTGAGGTGCGCGCCAGTTCCTCCCAGCGTTCGCGTTCGCGTGGAGTCGTATGCGTCGGCACACAGATCACCACCTCCGCAAAGAGGTCGCCATGGCCCCCGCCCCGTGCGGGAAGACCTTTCCCGCGAACGCGCAGCTTCTGTCCGGATTGTGTTCCGGCGGGCACGCGCATCTGAACCGATCCATGAAGGGTCGGAACCCGAACCCGGGCACCCAGGACGGCCTCCCATGGGGCGATATTGAGCTCGTAGTAGAGGTCGCTTCCCCGGACCCGAAAGTCGGGATGCCGTGCGTACCGTACGCGCAGGAAGAGATCACCGCTGGGCCCGCCTGCGAGCCCGGCCTGACCGTGTCCGCTGACCTTGAGACGTTGGCCCTCGCGCACTCCCGGGGGGATACGCAGGGTGAAGCTGTCGGCGGACTCCCGACCGGTTTCCGGATCGACCTTGGTCAACGATACCTTGCGCACCGACCCACGCGCCACCTCTTCGAGCGTGACCAGAATCTCGCTCTCAACGTCGTGTCCCCGCTCGGTGAATCCGGACTGCTGTGCGCCGCGGGAAAACGGAGATGAAACGTCGCCCCGGCCGCCAAAAAACTCCTCGAAGAAATCGCTGAAACCGGTGCCCCCGAAATGGTATTGATGCGCCCCCTCGCGCCCGCCTCTCCGGGTGAATCGCGGAGCACCGCGAGAGCCTCCGCCGTCTCCGGACGAGGCTGTCCCGGCCGGTTTCCTCCAACCGTTTCGAAGCGCGTCGTACTTTCGCCGCTTCTCCGGATCGGAGAGAACCTCGTACGCCTCGTTTACCTCCTTGAACTTGGATTCGGATTCGGAACGCTCTTCCGGCTTCGCACGGTCGGGATGATACTTGCGCGCCAGATCCCGAAACGCATGCTTCAAGGCGTCCGCGCCGGCCTCATCTGAAACACCCAGGATCTTGTAATAGTCTTTGAACTCCACCGTGTGATACGGGTTTGATTTTCGTTACCGACTCATTGGTAATCCATTCTCGAAAAATGTTTCGTGGAGAATCCGCTCCGTGGCCCAAGATTCCGGGAGCGACACCGGCTTCAGCGCCGGTCGTTCATCGCACCAAAGGGGTTGCGCCTGAAATCCGATTCCACTTCGCTGCTGCACATGCAACGCACACTACTGGTACTGGCCGCCGGCCTCGGCAGTCGCTATGGTGGATTAAAGCAGCTCGACGCGATGGGTCCACACGGCGAACGCATCCTTGACTACAGCGTGTACGACGCCCGTCGCGCCGGATTCACGGAGGTGGTGTTTGTCATTCGCAAAGATTTTGAGGCGGCTTTCCGCGAACAGGTCCTCCCGGCTTTTTCGCCGTTCATGGAGGCGCGAACGCTCTGCCAGGAACCGGACGATCTGCCCGCGGGAATCGCCGCCCCGGCGGCCGAGCGCCGAAAGCCGTGGGGCACCGGCCACGCGGTATGGGTCGCTCGCACCGCGGTTCGGTCGCCGTTCGCCGTGATCAACGCCGATGACTTCTACGGGCGGCCCGCCATCGCAGCGCTGGGGGGAGCCCTCTCCGAACTGCCCAGCATCGAACGCGAGACCGGAATTGCGCAGGGCATATTAGCCGCATATCGGCTGGCCGACACGCTTTCGGAAGGCGGGTCGGTTTCGCGTGGTATCTGTGCGGTCGGGCCCGACCGGCGGCTCGAGACGATCGATGAATGCCATGAGATTCGGCGCGATCCGGATTCGGGCAATATCGTCGCCGGCGGCTCGGCCAGGCTGCTCGGGGACGATACGCCCGCCTCGATGAATTTCTTCGGATTCACCCCGGCGATTTTCCCATTGCTGGAGGCCCGGTTCGCGCGATTTCTGGAGACCACGACCGATTCCGCGAGCGGAGAGTTCTACCTCCCCGCGGCGGTCGGCGAATGCATTGACGCCGGCGAACTCGAAGTCACGGTACAGCGCGTCCGATCGCCGTGGCTCGGCATCACCTATCCCGCCGACAAGCCGAACGTTCAGGCCGCATTGCGCGAAATGATCTCCGAGGGGAGCTACCCCTCTTCGCTCTGGGAGGGCGCCAATCCTTCACGTTCGTAGTCGTTCACTCGAACGCCGCGTCATCAGTCCGCTTCGACAAACACCGCCACCCCGGTCGCGTTGTCCGGCCCCCCCAGGGTGTTGGCCAATTCGATGATCCGCCTGACGAACTCGTCGGGCGTGGCGGCCCGCCTGCTCTCAGACAGGATATCATCCGCGTCGAGAATCTTGCTGATCCCGTCGCTGCAAACAAGCAGGCGGTCCCCCGCCTGCAGCCCTTCGCAGATCATGTCCGGTTCGATCGATGCGTGCTGCCCCATGCACCGCGTGAGTGTGTGGAAAAAATATTCCGGAAGGTGAGTCTCAGCCTCTCCCGCCTTCCTCCGGGCGAGTATCTCGTTCGCCATCGTGTGATCGGCGGTGAGTTGGGTGGCCACGCCATCCCGAATCAGAAGAACCGCGCAATCCCCAATATGTGCGATGCGAACCGTATTCTCCACGAGTCGCATTACGGTCAGGGTCGTACCCATCCCGAGACCGCCCCCGAGAGCCCTGCCCTCCACGTGAATCCGGCGGTTGATCCGACAGAATGTCTCCGCCATATCGAGGCAATCTCCATTGCCGGCCTCGTGCAGGGATTCCTCCAGGCCGAGGATCGCAAGATTGCTCGCACGAGCTCCCTCCGGGAGTCCTCCGAGCCCATCCGCCACCGCGTACACCCGGTGCGCGTCATCCCGCAAAAAGGCGTCCTCATTCTGTGCGCGCACCTTGCCGGTATCGCTCATTCCGTATGTCGAAATTCTCATCCAGATAATCATAACAATCATGCACTTTTTGGGCGAAGGCTCAATCGTAAACATCTCCTGTTTTCCCTTAACAATCCTGCGGATTCCGATCATGGGGAATGCCACGCAGGAGCGGAGCGCCGGAATCGTGATTGTCACGCAGCATCCGAACGGTAGTACAGGCCTCATGGATACCGAACACTTCGACGTGGTTATCATCGGCGGAGGAAGCGCCGGGTACGCAGCCGCCCGCATCGCACGCGCGACCCGGGACCGGGTTGCGATTGTGGACGGAGCGGATGAACTGGGCGGACTCTGCATCCTTCGCGGATGCATGCCTTCCAAGACGCTCCTGTACACCGCGGAGATATACCATTACATCCGCCACGCCGAACGCTTCGCCCTGCCCGCCATGGCTCCGCATCCGCCCGATATGCGAGCGGTGCGCGAGCGCAAGCGCCGGATCATCGCCGAGTTCGCGGAACACCGGCGCAACCAATTGGAGTCCAACCGTTTCCACATCTTCCGCAGCGACGGACGTTTCGCGGACGGGAATACTCTGGAACTCTCCGACGGCCGACGTCTCACTGCGGATGCGTTCGTGGTCGCCACAGGGTCCGATATCCAGACGCCCCCGATTCCCGGGTTGGCGGAAACGCCGTTCCTCACCAGCGACGACATCCTGGATCTCGACCATCTTCCCGCCTCGATTGTTGCACTCGGCGGTGGCGTCGTGGCCTGCGAACTCGCGCAATACCTGAGCCGCATGGGATGCCAGGTGATCCTCATCCAGCGCAGCCCCCAGCTGCTCAGGGAGTACACCGTCGATTCCGCCGAGGCGATTCGCGCGGTCTTCGAGGAGGAAGGGATCGCTGTTTACACGGACACCGCGATCGAATCGATCGCCTCGACGGGAGACGGGGTCCGGGTGCGATTCAAGCACGCGGGGACGACCACCCGGACGGTGGATGGCGCCGCCCTGTTCAACGCGCTCGGACGCCGTCCCTCCACCGCCCGGCTGAACCTGGAAGCGGCCGGCGTGGAGACAACCCCGGACGGCCGGATCCGAACCGACGCGATGCAGCGCACCAGCAATCCCCGGATCTACGCGGCCGGGGATTGCGCCGGGCCTCACGAGATCGTGCACGTCGCAATCCTCCAGGGTGAAACCGCAGCCCGGCACGCCACCGGACAACCGGCCGAACCGGTCCAGTACGACTGGCTCACATCGGTGCTGTTCACCGATCCGCAAGCGGCGTTCGCCGGGATTCCGGAGGCGCAACTGCGCGAACGGAACATCGCGTTCCTCTGCGCGGAATTCCCCTTCGACGACCACGGGAAGTCGATTCTGATGGAGGCCCGTCATGGATATGTCAAGGTGTGGGCCGAGCAGCGGAGCGGCCGTATTCTCGCGGCGGAGTGCGTTGGAAAGGATGGCGGTGAGCTGATCCATGCCCTCGCCGTCGCCCTCCCCCTCGGGGCCACGGTTGACGACCTGCTCAAGGCGCACTGGTACCACCCCACGCTCTCAGAGATCTGGACCTATCCGCTTGAGGAACTGGCTGAACGGCTGAACGGGGAGTGTGACAGGAAGAATTGAAACCTCCGCGGATCGCGTCAGCCGCTTTACACGGAGGCGGGTTACGGGCAGAGTATTCACATGGCCTTCCAACTTCGCTCGGAATACCAGCCGACCGGCGATCAGCCGGAGGCAATTCGTGAGCTCGTCCACTCGATTCGGGAAGCCAACCGCTATCAGACGCTGCTCGGGGTGACCGGTTCCGGGAAGACGTTCACGATGGCCAATGTGGTGGCGCAGCTCGACCGGCCAACGCTCGTGATCTCCCACAACAAGACCCTTGCGGCACAGCTCTACAGCGAGTTCAAGAGCTTTTTCCCGGAAAACGCCGTGGAGTATTTTGTCAGCTATTACGACTACTACCAGCCCGAGGCATACATTCCGCAAACCGACACGTACATCGAAAAAGACTCGTCGATTAACGAGGAAATCGAACGTCTCCGGATCTCCGCCACGAGTTCCCTGATCAGCCGGCGGGACGTTTTGGTCGTCGCCAGCGTATCGTGCATCTACGGGCTCGGATCGCCGGATGACTTCGAAGCGATGATGATCCCGATCCGTCCCGGCGCCGCGCTCGGGCGCAACTTCTTTCTGGAACGGCTGGTCGAGAACCTCTACGAACGCAACGACGTGCGCTTCGAACGGGGCAACTTCCGCGTTCGCGGCGAGACCGTCGATGTCTTTCCGGCCTACATGGAGTCGGCCATCCGGGTGGAGTTCTGGGGGGACGAGGTGGAGCGCGTTCGCGAACTCGACCCGCTCACCGGGCGCACCGGAAGCGACCTCGAATACTTCAACCTCTATCCGGCCAACCAGTTCATTACGCCCCGTCACAAACTGGAAGCTGCACTCGATGGGATCCGCTCCGAACTTGAAGGGCGCGTGGCGCAGCTCGAGCGTGAGAAGCGCCTGCTCGAAGCGCAACGCCTTCGCATGCGCACGGAGTACGATCTCGAGATGCTGCGGGAGATCGGATTCTGCTCGGGAATTGAAAACTACTCGCGACACCTCTCGGGAAGAAATCCCGGGGATCGCCCGTTCTGCCTGATCGACTTCTTTCCGAAGGACTTCCTTCTGATCATCGACGAGAGCCACGCCACCGTTCCGCAAATCGGGGCGATGTACCGCGGTGATCGCTCCCGAAAGGAGCGCCTCGTCGAGTATGGATTTCGGCTCCCGAGTGCCCTCGACAACCGTCCGCTCGAGTTGGACGAATTCTGGCAGATGGCCGATCAGACCCTCTTTGTCTCCGCCACGCCCGCGGCGCTCGAGCGCGAGATCTCGACCGTCGTCGCCGAACAGGTGATCCGGCCTACCGGCCTGCTCGACCCCGTCATGGAAATGCGTCCGGCGCAGAATCAGGTCGAGGATCTGATCGGCGAGGTCGAAAATGCAACCGCCCAAGGCGAACGGGTGCTCGTCACCACGCTGACCAAACGGATGTCCGAAGACCTCGCGACATTTCTGCGCGAACGAAAAATCCAGGTGGAGTACCTGCACAGCGATATCGACGCCATCGAACGTGTTGAGATCCTCCGGCGATTGCGCCGCGGCGACTTCGACGTGCTGGTCGGCGTCAACCTCTTGCGCGAGGGGCTCGACCTGCCCGAAGTGGCGTTGGTCGCCATCCTCGATGCCGATAAGGAGGGGTTTCTAAGAAGCACTACGTCGCTCATTCAGACCGCGGGACGCGCCGCCCGCCACGAAAAGGGACGGGTCCTGCTCTATGCCGACCGCATGACCGGCTCGCTGCAGGCAACCCTCGATCTCATCGAACGACGCCGCGAGAAGCAACTCGCTTACAACCGGGAGCACGACATCACTCCGGTCGGCATCCGCCGCGGCGACCAGGCCAGCCTTCAGTACGCCCGGCCGGAATCACCGGACCCGGTCTCCGTTGCCGAAGCCGGCGGCGATCGCGATGTCGCCGCTGTGATCGCCGAGCTCGAATCGGAGATGCTCGAGGCCGCGGACAGCCTTCAGTTCGAACGCGCCGCCGTTCTGCGCGATCAACTCGACGCACTGCGCGACGGCCGGACCGACGAAGCCGGCAACCGGCGGAAGCCTGCTGGAAGAACACCGGGCAGGAAACGGTATCGATAGCCGCTCGGAACAAAATCGCATCCGTGCGGACCGCACCCGGATGAGCCCAAGTCTCGGGGGCGGCGCTTTCGAATACTTCATTCACCGCACCGTCGCATCCGTCTTCAGGGCCCGGGCTCGCTTCGTCCGGCCGCGGTGCGGCGTCGCAGTTTTTTTTGAACCTTGTCAGGAGTCCGGGGTCCCTCTACACATCCGATCGCACTGATACAGAGTTGACCAAACGTACTGATGCTTATGGGTGAAACACTTAGCCTTCAAGAGTCCCAGCAACGGGTGGAGCGCACCGCCGCATGGACCAAGGATCTCGAACGGGAAATCGGCAAGGTTATAGTCGGACAGAAATATCTCATCGACCGGCTTATCGTCGGCCTGCTGGCGAACGGTCACGTGCTGCTCGAAGGCGTTCCAGGACTGGCCAAGACACTCTCGGTCCGCACGCTCGCCAACGCGATCCAGGCCAGTTTTCATCGAATACAGTTCACCCCCGACCTTCTGCCGGCCGACATCATCGGCACGCTTGTATACAATCCCCGCAGCGGCGCGTTTACCACCCGCCAGGGACCCGTATTCGCCAACATCGTATTGGCCGATGAGATCAACCGGGCGCCGGCAAAAGTGCAGAGCGCACTGCTCGAGGCGATGCAGGAGCGCCAGGTGACGATCGGGGATGCAAGCTATCCATTGCCCGAGCCCTTCCTGGTGCTTGCCACGGAGAATCCGATCGAACAGGAGGGCACGTATCCGCTCCCGGAAGCACAGGTCGATCGCTTCATGCTCAAGGTCCACGTCGGCTACCCTACCCGCGGTGAGGAGCGCCGGATTCTCGACGCGATGGCCTCCACGCAGCCCAACCTTCATGTCGACGCTATCATTAATCCGGAGCGCATCCTCGACTCCCGTCGCGTGGTCAACGAAATCTACATCGACGACAAGGTGAAAGACTATATCGTCGAGATCGTTTTCGCCACCCGAGAACCGGAGCAGCATGGATTGGGAGACCTCCGCCCCCTGATCCAGTTTGGGGCCAGCCCGCGCGCGACCATCGCCCTGACCCTCGCGGCACGCGCCTGGGCCTTCCTGCAAGGCCGCGGGTATGTCACGCCGCAGGACGTCAAGACGATCGGCATGGATGTGCTTCGGCACCGGGTGATCGTCACCTATGAGGCGGAAGCCGAAGAACGTAGCAGCGAGGACATTATTCGCCGGATCTTTGAGACGATCCCGGTACCCTGAATCCGGCTCGGGTTGCTAACTGGAAATGCATCGCCAATCCAACCCCACCGACACTCGCGAGATCCTGCGACACGTCCAGCAGGTTGAAATCCGCACCCGCCGCCACGTGAACGACGCTCTCGTGGGGGCCTACCACAGCGTATTCAAGGGCCGGGGCATCGATTTCTCCGAAGTTCGCGAGTATCTTCCCGGCGACGATGTACGTGCAATCGACTGGAATCTGACTGCGCGGGCCGGGCGACCGTATCTCAAGATCTTTCAGGAGGAGCGGGAGCTGACCCTGATCCTCGCGGTTGATCTGAGTCGCTCCGGACAGTTCGGCTCGGACAATCAGAGCAAGCGGGAGCTGGCGGCGGAGCTCGCGAGCGTCCTCGCCCTCTCGGCGATCCGAAACAACGACAAGGTCGGCCTCCTGCTCTTCACCGATTCCGCGGAACGGTTCATCCCGCCCCGAAAAGGACGCCGCCATGTCCTCCGCGTCATCAGGGAAATCCTCTTCTTCAGGCCGCAGCGCCGTGGGACCTCGCTGCGGGAAGCCCTGGAATTCCTCAATCGCGTGCAGAAGCGGCGGGCGATCGTCTTCTTTCTCTCGGATTTCCTGAGTCCGGAAGTGGAGGAATCCGGCTCCGGGCAAACGGTCGGCCGGCCCTTCCGCAACGTGCTCGCCCTGACCGCGCGCCATCACGACTTCATCGCCGTCGATCTTCACGATCCGCGCGAGGCCGAGCTGCCCGATGTCGGACTCATAGCCCTCGAGGACGCGGAGTCCGGAGCGTATTTCGAAATCGACACGCGAAACCCGGAGGTCCGCGAAAACTATCGGCGACAGAATCGCGACCGGCGGGCGCGGCTCCACCGGCTCTTTCGCCAAATCGGTATCGATCGTCTCTCCGTGGTTACGGGCGAACCGTACATCACGGCCCTGCGCCTGTTTTTTGTTCAACGTGAACGCCGTCGATAACAAGCCAACCCGAGGCCGTTGCGGCGCACCGCGCGTCCTGCCGAAGCCGGTCCGGTCTGCGATCAGTCTCGGGGCAATGCTCCCCCTCGCGCTGGAGGCGCAAGATTCGTGGTACTTTCCCGCGCGGGATCCCGTATGGCTTCTGCCGCCGCTGTACTGGATCGCCGCTGCGGCGCTCCTCGCGGCGATTGCCGTATGGCTGCTCGCGCGCATCTGGCGGCGTATTCGGGCGCGGCGCACCATCCCGCCCCCTGCAACGACGCCCTACGAAGAAGCCCGTCGCGCGCTCGAAGCCGCGCGCGACGAGATCCGCGAGGGGAATCATGACGCATTTGTGATGACGGTATCGCGGATTCTGCGACGCTATATCGAGCGCGCCCTGCACGTTCCCGCTCAGGAACAGACGACCGAGGAATTTCTCGCGGCAGCTGTCGAACACCCGATGCTCGCAGGGGATCTATCCGATCGGCTCGCCCGCTTTCTGGCACAATGCGATCTGGTCAAGTTCGCACGCCAACCGATCAATCCGCAAACGATGATGGAACTGATCGACGCCGCAGCTTACTTTGTGGAGGAAACCGGGAAACACCGAGAAGAGGTACCTGTCGATGGACTTCCGATTTGAGGACCCAGAATGGCTCTGGCTCCTGTTGCTGTTGCCGCTGCTCGCGCTCCTGCGTGGACGGCGCGGTCCGAATGCGGCGGTTCGGTTCCCGGCTATGCTGCTCGCGCGCGGAGCCGCGCGGACCCTGCGCAGCCGCGCGGGCCGCTGGCTCGGCGTCACCCGTCTGCTCATCCTTGCCGGCCTTCTCATGGCCCTCGCCCGCCCGCAAGCAGGGAGTGGAGTTGAGCAATGGCACGGCTCCGGGGTCGAAATCATGCTGGCGGTCGACCTCTCGGGGTCGATGTGGGCGCACGACTTCGAACTCGATGGCCGCCCCGTAGACCGCCTGACCGTCGTGAAGCATGTGGTCGATGAGTTCATCGAGCGGCGTGCCCTCGATCGTATCGGTCTGGTTGCCTTTGCACCGGAAGCGTATGTCGTCAGCCCGCTGACGGTGAACCACACGTGGGTGCGCCGGAACCTCGATCGCCTGCACATCGGAATGATCGATCCGAATGGAACCGCGATCGGAGTCGCCCTCAGCACCGCCCTCAATCGCTTCGATCCGAAATCAGAGAGCAGCCAGGTCGTCGTACTGCTCACCGACGGCGCAAACAATACCGGCGAAGTCGGCCCGATCGCCGCGGCCGAGGCAGCGGCCGCCCTCGGCGTTCGCGTCTACACCATCGCCGCCGGACGGCTCGACGACGCTCCCTTCCCTCAGCTGCGCCCAGACGGGCAACCCGCAACGGACTCGCAGGGCCGCAGGATTATGCGACGCATGCCGGCCGACCTCGACCTCGAAACCCTGGAACGCATGGCGGAGATCACCGGGGGACGCGCCTTTCACGCCGATACCCGCGAGGAACTTGAGGGGATCTACGACGCCATTGACGCGCTTGAGAGTGCGGATTACGACGTCGATATCCATGTGCTGTACCGGGATCTCTTTCACCTCCCCCTCGCAGCCAGCCTGATTCTGCTCACCCTGGAACAGTTGCTCCGCCAAACCCGCCTAAGGCGAATCCCATGAGCTTCGGCGACCCAACCTGGCTCTATCTCCTGCCCGTCGCACTCGTCATTGCGGCGGTTTTCTTCTGGTACACCGAACGTGCGGCACGGCGGCGGCTACGGCGTTTCGTCTCGGCCCGGCTTCTCCCCGAACTCGCAGCCGGGCACAACCCGCGCCGCCAGATTTTGAAGCTTGCCCTCGTCACAGCTGGCGCCGCCTGCGCGCTGCTGGCGCTTGCCCGTCCGCAGTTGGGTTACGAGGTGCGCGAGGCCACCACTGCGGGAGTAGACGTTCTCGTCGCCCTCGATGTCTCCCGCAGTATGCTCGCCACGGATGTTGCACCGAATCGCCTGGAACGCGCCAAGCTGGCCGTCTACGACCTCCTGGACGCCGTAGAGGGCGATCGCATCGGGCTCGTCTCGTTCGCGGGAACGGCGTTCCTGCAGTCCCCTTTCACGTCCGACTATGGAATGTTTCGACAAACCCTCGATATGATGGATACCGACAGTATCCCTATTCCGGGCACCGATCTCAGCGCTGCGATCCGTGAGTCCCGGGCATCCTTTCCCCCGGGCGACCAGAAGAAGCTCCTGTTCCTGATCTCGGATGGCGAAGACCTCGAGGGAGGAGCGACAAGCGAAGCGACCCGCGCCGCCGAGGAGAATATCGTCATCCACACCATCGGCATCGGGAGTGCCGACGGCGAGTTGATTCCGCTCACCACTCCGGACGGAGGCAGGGATTACCTGCGCGACTCACAGGGGAATCCCGTACGCACCCGGCTCGATGAAGCAACGTTGCGTGAAATTGCGAACCGGACGGGCGGCGATTACGAGAACCTCCGCGATGCCCGGCTCGCCGCCCGGTACAAAGCCGCTGTAGCGGAACTGGAACGGAGCGAGGGTGAAACGACGACCCGACGCACCCCTCTCGAGCGCTACCAATGGCCGCTGACGGCGGCGGTGTTTCTACTCGCCGGGGAATGGTTGATCTCAACCCGCAGGCGCCAAGGGGCCTCCCGGGCGGCGGCGATTCCGATCGCCCTGATGCTGCTCGCGGTCGCCGTGCCCCAAACCGCATATGCGGCCGACTCCTGGCGAGCCCAGCAATTGTATCGGTCGGGTGACTACGCGGAATCCGCCGAGGCGTATCGCCACGCCCTCGATCGCGACCCCGACAACGCGCGATTGCATTACAATCACGGCGTCAGCCTCTTCGCCGCCGAGCAGTTTGCCGAAGCGACGGAAAGCTTTACCCGGGCGTTGCGCACCGATGACATCGAACTGCAGCGTGACGCCTATTTCAACCGGGGAAACAGCCGGTACAACCGCGCCCGCCGCATGCACGGGGAGGATCCCCGGGCGGCAATGGATCTGTGGTTGCAGAGTTTGCAGGATTTTGAGGCCGCACACGAACTCGACCCGTCGGATAGCGAAGCCGCCGATCGCCTCCATACCGCTACGGTACAATTCAACCTGCACAGCGGATTGCTGGCTCATCAGGCGGTCCCTCAGGAGGGGGGAAGCGTTCATGGGCCGGAAGGACGGTTTCTTAACGGCACCGCAGTCGAGCTCGAAGCCGAACCCGCCGACGGCTGGCGATTCGCGGGGTGGTCGGGGAGCGATCCGGAGCATCCGGACGAACAGGCGATCACTCACGTCGTCAGCGGGGACGCCCTGCTCCGGGCGGCGTTCGTGAAAGTCTGGAAACTCGATGTCGCGGTCGACCCGGAACACGCCGGCACCGTCCGCGAACCGGGGACGTTCGACGACGGAACCTACGCGCCGATTCAAGCCCTGCCCTCCGAAGGGTACCGCTTCGATTCCTGGAGGGGCTCCTCCATCGCCGCGATCGACCGCTCCAGCACGCGGGTGTACATGGACGCCGATCGAACCGTCACCGCGATCTTCGAACGCGAGCTCAACCTGATTGTCCGCCCGGACAATCCCGAAGCAGGATCTACCACCGGATCCGGGAATTACCCGCCGGCCGAGGAGATTCGGATCACTGCGGAACCCGCCGAGGGTTTCGAATTCTCCCACTGGGTCAGCCCCCATGTCCGCGACCCGGGAAAGCCGGAAACCACGGTCCGGGTACCGCCGGGGGAGCACGATGTAATCGCCGTGTTCGATCGGGACGAAGAACCGGATCCGGAATCCGACGACGAGCAGGAGGAGTCATCCGGCGACCAACCGGAGGATGGCCCCGGCGACTCCGAGGAACCCACGGATCCTGCCGAAGGGAGCCAGGAAGACACACCCGCCGATGCGGATGGTGACGAAGCTTCCGAGACGAAATCGCAAGAAACGGAGCCGATGCAGGAACGCGATCGGGACGGGATGACCCCCGAGGAGGCACGTCGGATGCTTGAAGCCCTCCGGCGGGATGAGAAGTTGCTTCCTATGGGGGATCATACGATTTCCGAGGATGAAATGGATCGCGACCGCCGCAGCAGAGACTGGTAGAATGAACCCGAGAGAACACCGCTTCGATCCACACGGAAGCCGCAAAAACGGTGCCCCGGCCGGCGTCGCGACGCGATCGCGGCGGAACCGCCCACCCTGGACTGCTGCTGCGGGATTCCTGCTCGCGCTCGCCCTGAGCCACGCCGCCGTGCCGGCGTCCTCGGAAGTCCGCATCGATGCCGAATTCGACCCGGCATTGGTCCCGCTCGGCCAACGCACCAACTACATCATCACCATCGAGGGAAACGACGATCCGATTCGTGGAAACCCTCCGCGAATTCACGGGCTGGAAATCTCGACCTCACCCGTACGTTCGGTGGAAAGCGAAACCCGCATAATCCAGGGCCGGACTCACTCAACCCACCGCGTGCGCTACAGCTTTCGCACCCGCCCGGTCTCGACGGGAACCTTCACCGTCCCGGCATGGGAGGCCTCCATCGCCGGTGAGACCGTGCGGGTGCCGGCGGCGGAGCTCCAAGTGGTGGAACCGGGCGAGGAGTTGCGGGACGCATTCCTGCTCCTCCTCGAACCGGAAATCGATACGATCTATGTCGGAGAGTCGCGGCCCGTAGAACTGGTACTCCTCCTGCGCGATGACGTGCGGGCCCAACCGCGCAGTTGGCCGCGCAAGTCCGGGGACGCGTTCCTCGATCCGGACTTCCGGCAGGAACCGAGTGTCGAACGCGTACGATACCGCAACCGGACATACAACGCCGTTCGATGGCCCTTTCTGTTGGCACCAATCAAAGCCGGCGAAAGCCGCATTTCATTCTCCATCGATATTGCCGCACTCAGCCGTGAGGATGGGATCTCCGGCCGCGCACGCGACCCGTTTGACCGCGCCTTCGGCCGATCCCTCTTCCGCCGTCAATCGGTTGAAGAACGGACCGTACGCTCCGAAGCGCTCTCCATCCACGTGCGCGAACCTCCCGAATCGGGGCGCCCGGAAAGCTTTCAAGGCGCCATCGGAACCTTCACCGCGAGCCACCGCCTCTCCACACAGACCTCCCGGGTGGGGGAACCGCTCAGCCTGACGCTGACCATCACCGGATCGGGCAATTTCTCTCGTATTCCTCCCCCGGAACTGGAGAGCGACGACCACTGGCAAGTCTACCCGCCCCGCACGGAGTTTGCCCCCGAGGATGAGATCGGACACCATGGAACTCTGGAGATTGAATACATCATCGTGCCCCGGCACCCGGGCATAACACACGCCCCCAGCATCGCCTTCAGCTATCTCAATCCCGAGACCGGCCGCTACGACGCGGCCGAACTGGAACCGATCGAGGTCACGGTGCAGGCTTCCGAAACCATTGCCACGCACGCCGCCACGGCGGACGGGATGGTGGAGGACGACTCGACCCTGTATGGACCGCAATTGCTGGCGAAGCGCTGGTATTCGCCGGACCGCTCCACCGGGTACCGCACCGCATGGTTCTACCTCGCGCACGGGGTGCCCATACTCCTGCTGATTGTGCTCACCATCTGGCGGCGGCGTCAAAACCGCCTGAATGAGGATGCCCGGTTTGCGCGCCGCGTCAGCGGAAGCCGCGCCGTACGCACCAACCTGCGCAAGGCACGCCTCGCTATCGGCCGGTCGGATGTGCCCGCATTCTTCACCCATGCGCGCGCGGCCATACAGCACAGCCTCTTACGCCATATACCGATGGAACAACGGCCGGAATCCCTCACGTGGACGGAGGTCTCCGAACACCTTCTGGATCGCGAAGCCGCTGAATCGCTACGCCACGAGGTGCGCACCATTTTCGAGTTCGCGGACGCGCTTCGGTTTGGCGACGCGAACACACCGGTCGCGGTGAACGATCTCCCCCGATGGGAACATCGTCTGGTCGCGCTCGTTCGCGAACTCGAGAAAACACAACCCCGTCACCGCAACCGATTCCCGAAGACCCAATGACTCGACCCCTTTCCCGATCCCTGGTCCTGCTCGCGTTCACGGTCCTCTGCGCCGGGCCCGCGCAGACCTCCGAACCTACGCCGGAAACGCTCTTTCGAAGTGGAAACACCGCATTCCTCGAGGGCGATTACGAGACGGCGATCGCATATTACGAGCGGGCAGCCCGCCGGGAGACCTCAGCCGCCCTGCACTTCAATCTCGCCACAGCCTATTACTATACCGGCCGCTCCGGTCCCGCGGTGCTCCACTACGAGCGCGCCCTCGCGCTCGATCCGGGCCACAGCGAGGCACGTGCCAACCTTGCCCGGATACGGAGCCTGCTGGCACTGACCCACCCCTCGCGCTCGCCGGCCGAACACCTCGGAGCCCGTTTGCGCGACGCCACCTGGAGCTGGACAGGCGGCGCCCTGTTCTGGATCGGCATCCTGTGCTGGGTCGTGCCCCGGCTCTATCGAAGGGATTCGGGATGGTTCAGAGCCTGCGGAGCCGGCGCCCTGCTCGGAGCGGCGGTCTGCGCGACAGCGCTTTACGGCAGCCACCAGCTCCAGCGTGAAGCGGTCATTCTACAGAATGACACCCCGCTCCTGGTTTCACCCACCTCCGACAGCCCTCCGGCCGACTATGTCCACGCCGGCGACGTGCTGCGAATAACCCGCCATCACGACGACTTCGTCTTCATCCGGGCGGTCGAACAGTCCGGGTGGGTCCCGCGCGACGCGCTGCGGCTCGTTCGCGCGTTCGACGAGCCAACCGGCCCGATTCCCGAGATCCCGATGGACGACGATTCAGAGCCCGCTCCCCCGGATACCGCTCCGCATCAAACATAAAAAGAATTGAAGTTGAGGCGTCCGGCCGGGATACTTTCCCGTATTATTGGGGGAAGCTGTCGGTGGAATAAAACCTATGACGTTGAACGGGAAATTCGAACAATTTGTACAGGATCAGGTCCGTTTGGCACAGCTCGGGTCGGTGCTGAGCCTCCTGGCGTGGGATGAACAGGTCAACCTTCCCACCGCCGCAGCCAAACACCGGGCCGCACAGCGAGCCACACTTGCAGATCTGCATCACCGCGAAGCCACACGCCCACAGGTGGCCGAGTGGCTCGATGCACTCGAGTCCGGGAGTGAAGCCTTGACCGAGGATGAGCGGGTGATCGTTCGAGAGGCGCGCCGGGATTACGACCGCAGCGCCCGGTTGCCTTCTGAATTCGTGCGCCGGCGGGCGGAAGCGCAGGCGTCCGCCTACCACACCTGGAAGCGCGCACGGGAAAACAACGATTTCTCCGCCTTCGAACCGGACCTCGCGCGCAACCTCGACCTCGCGCGCGAGGAGGCATCCTACCACGGCAAGTCCGGGATGGAGGCTTACGACTTCCATATCGATTCTCACGATCCCGGCATGACCGCCGGGAGCATCGAGAGGCTCTTCACCGTACTCCGAGAGGAGCTGATTCCGCTGGTGCACCGAATCACCGAATCGACGGTCCGGCCGGATACCACGATTTTTCGCGGCTTTCCAGAGGCTGACCAGGAGGCGTTTCTGCGGCGCGTGGTGGCGGCCTTTGGGTTCGACTTCGAACGCGGACGGATCGACCGCACGGTCCATCCATTCTGCTCAGGCAACATGTTCGATACCCGCATCACCACACGCTACGACGTCGACAACCCGATCGATTCGCTGACCAGCTCAATGCACGAGGCCGGTCACGCCCTCTACCAACAGGGGCTTCCGGCCGAATACTTTGGAACCGGACTTGGAGAGCATGTCGGCATGGCGGTGCACGAATCCCAGAGCCGCCTCTGGGAGAACCAGGTCGGACGCAGCCGCTCCTTCTGGAAGTATTGGGAACCTGAATACCGAGCAGCATTTCCCCGCCAACTCCAAGGCGTTTCGTCCGATCAGTTTTACCTCGCTCTCAACGCCGTCGCCCCGACCCCGATTCGCGTGGACGCCGACGAAGTAACCTACAACCTCCATATTCTACTCCGCTTCGAACTGGAGAAGCGCCTCTTCGACGGCACGCTGGAGACGCGGGATCTCCCCGCGGCATGGTGTGCGTGTTCTCAGGAGCTCCTCGGGCACACCCCACGGGATTTCCGTGAGGGGGTCTTGCAGGATGTTCACTGGTCAATCGGCGCCTTCGGCTATTTCCCGAGTTACTGCCTCGGAAACATGCTGGCCGCGCAGATCTGGTACGCAGCGCGGGATGCCCTCCCGGACATGGACCGCGACTTTGAACAGGGCGTGCATCAGCCTCTCCTCGAGTGGCTGCGCGCGAACGTACACCGCCATGGCAAGCGTTACACTACGCCTGAGCTGACCCAACGCGTCACCGGAGCCGAACTCGGACCGGAATCGCTGATCCGCTACCTCAAGGAACGCTATCTACCCCTGTACACCTGAACCCTGGTCATGATCCCCTCCAGCCGTTTTCTTCGTCTACCCCGAACAGCACTGATCCCGTTTCTGCTGACAGTAGCTCTGATATCGCAGGTCAAAGGCGAGATCTCGTTCACCCCGCCCTCCGAACCCATTCGCCCGAAGGCGGGAGGCAGCAGCGTGGTCGACGTGTCGCTCGACCAATACTTCCACTTCGAGTCGAGCAACTACCTCCACTTCGACACAGTGGAGGGCCCGATCCTGGTTCAGCTCTACGACGACGCGGCCGTAGAAACCACCGTCGAGAACTTTCGGATATACGTTGATGCCGGCGCCTATGACGACAGTATCATCCACCTGAGTGTCCCCGGCGTTCTTCAGGGCGGCGGCTACCGACAGGCGCAACCGGGTTCCGCATACGTTCTCGATCTCGTTCCGCAACTCGCCGGCGCAATCCCGATCGAATACCAATATCCGAATCAACGCGGGACCATCTCCATGGCCCGAACCGGACCGCCGGATTACAGGGCCACCTCGAGCTGGTTCTTCAACACGCAGAACAACACCGAGCGCTTCGGTCCGGGGGGAGTCTCGGAGAACGATCCGGGCTACGCGGTTTTCGGACGCGTGGTCTCCGGACACCGCGAAAGCCTGATCACCCTGAACGCTCTCGACGCGGTCCCCGGCCGTCCGGTAACCCAGCTTCAGGAGATCGACGGCGAGGAGAAAGAGGTGGAGATATTTTCGCACTTCCCGTGGTTCGGCGAAGATGATGCCTTCGCACCTGAGAATTTTCTCTGGATCCATTCCGTCGCCCCCACCCTCCTCTACCAGTTCAGCGACAGCGATGACCCGTGGACATCCTTTGGCCCCGACGGGGCCGCCCGAATGACGATCAACCAGGACACACTGCGCCTGGACTTCCAGGAGATCGAGGAGGGCGTCGATGCGATCGTCGTGTACGCCAGGGACGGGAGGGGCAACGTTCTGGAAGCCAGCATCCCGATCGAACACACCGCCGCCGAGCAGAATCGCTTCCCAGGCAGTCTCCCCGCCGCCCCTTATTGGTGGTCGCAATGGCTCGGGTTCTATTGGGCCGATCACTGGCCGCACGTTTACGTTCTAGGAATCGGCTGGGCCTATGTCATCGAATCCAGCGATAATTCGTACTGGTTTTTTCACTACAGAGGCGGGTCCTGGCTCTGGGTTCACCCGGGATACTATCCCTACGTATATCGTTTCAGCGAGCACAACCCCGGCTGGATTAACATAGTCTCCGGAGAACCCGCTGGGTGAGCGCCGAAGGGGCTCATGTATTGCGGACGCTGAAATCCTTTCCGTTGAGCGTGTCGCGCAGTGCTTCCAGTACCTCGGCCGGCACTTTCATGCGCAGCTCGTCCACCCCAGGCGCTCTCCGGGAGGGGGTCAACGGAGTGCCTTCGCTCACGGCGTCAGGCAAGGGGGGCGAAAGCGGCCCGGATTCGGAAGGGAACGCGTCCTCATCCGCATCGGATGCTGCGGTCGGCGCGCCGGGGGCCGACTCCCGGACCGGCTCGCGGGACACCGGCTCCGTTGCGCACGATTCACTGCGGAGTCGCGTCCGCGCTAAGAGTTTTTTTTTTGATCGACAGCCACGGGAGACGCCGCATCGGCCGGCAAGCCCTGGGCCCCCTCAATAAGCGTCCGGACGACCGTATCGATCGCGCGATACCGGCTCGCCTCGACTGTCTTCAGCAATGCGACCTCGAAGTTGATCTTCTCGGAGAGTCCACGCTGCACCTGCGGCTCGCTCGCGTGGAGTACATCCAGGGCGCGCAACAGAGATTCCGTCGAGAGCGGGGTCCCGAGCATCGCGCTCTCCCCGGGCCCGTGCACCGCTTCCATCAACGCTTCCCGAAGGCGGGCCTGCAGATCCACCAGGACACGGTAGAGATCGCGTCCCTCCCGCGCCAGCGCGTCGACCTGCTCGAGCAATTTTGCGTAATCCGCGGTGGCGATCGCTTCGGCGAGCTTCTGGATCATCTCCGGCGCGGCCAGGCCGTACACATCCAGCACTTCGCGCTCCTCAACCCGCTCACCGCAGAACGAGATCATCTGATCCAGGATACTCTGCGCATCACGCATCCCGCCGTTGGCGAGCCGGGCGATCGACTGGAGGGCGCCGTCATCGACTGAAATCCCTTCCGCTTCCGAAATCTTCCGCAACCGATCGACGATCACCCCGGGGGAAATCGGCCGAAACTCGAAGCGCTGGCATCGCGAGGTGATCGTGGGAAGCACCTTGTGGGACTCGGTGGTTGCGAAGATGAACTTCACGTGGGCCGGAGGCTCCTCGAGCGTCTTGAGCAGCGCGTTGAACGCGGCCGTGGAAAGCATGTGCACCTCGTCGATGATATAGATCTTGAAGCGGCACTGCGCCGGGGCGTACTGGCACTCCTCGCGCAGGTCACGGACCTGCTCGACGGAGTTGTTGGACGCACCGTCGATCTCGATCACATCCATGCAGTTGCCCGCCATGATATCACGGCCTATCGCGGAATCGTCCGGCGGGTCGACCCTGGGGCCATCCTCACAGTTCAGAGCCTTGGCGAAGAGTCGAGCCGT
>SLNJ01000065.1 GCA_007133065.1 Opitutales bacterium | reverse complement strand
GGGCGCGATCAGTGCGATTGTCCCGCTGTGCAGTCACCTCGATCACAGCGAGCACTCCGTCCAGGTTCTTGTGACGGAGCAGGGTGTGGCGGACCTGCGGGGGAAGGATCCGCACGAGCGGACACGCATGATCATCAACCATTGCGCGCATCCGGATTTCCGGGACGACTTGCACCGCTATTGCGGCAAGGTCGCCGACGGGCACACCCCGCAAACGCTCGAAGCGGCCTTTGCCATGCATCAGCAGTATCTGCGCACCGGCAGCATGCGCGGGGTCGACTGGAGCGCCCTGAGGCAATAACGGGGTGCGACAGGTCTGATTCGATCGCGTTGCAGCGCGGTCGCCCGGCTCATCGCCGAACAGATTCAGCGCGAGCAAGCGAGATGCTTGCTCCACCTATTTCCCGCCGAGACACCGCACGGCGGTCTCACGGAGAACCTCTTCCTGTTCGCGCGGGCGTTGGAGGATCGCGGTGAACGCGCGCAAGAACTCGCTCTGGAAATCGATCAGACGCCGGAGCGGAAAAGCGTTTGCCGACTGGCAGAGCCGGCCCAGGTACCACGGGTTCTGCGAGAATACATTCAGGCTGCTCTTGTCCGTGCTGTCGCCGAAGTGACGCAGGTAGGTTTCGCCCGCCCGTTCGAGCGCGGATTTGTTTGGGCGGATGGTGATCGCTCCGGCGTCGAGGAGCACGCGCAACTGGATGAGAAGGCGGTTGCGATTCTGGAGGTTTGTGAGCAGCGGGCGTGCGTCGTACCCCGCGAAGAAGTGGCGGTGAATGGCCTCGAGCGTCCACGGGAGATTGCGCGAGAAGAATGCCTCGGCGGCCTCGAAGAAATCGCCCTCGCCGAATGGGGGCACCAGATCCGCGACATGCGATTCGGCGATCGTCTCCCCCTCGTCTCCGAGCCACGTTGCGAGTTTGCGCAACTCCTCGACGGCGAGGCGCGCGTTGCCGTTTATCTTGGCGATGAGGAGTTCCGTGGCTCCGGGCTCGAGCCGCACTCCGAGCCGCCCGGCTTCCTCGGAGAGCAGGGGACGGAGCACGTCGTCTCCGCGCCGGGATTCCCCGATGAACTCAACCTCGCCGTGTTGCTGGAACCACTTGTACTCCCGGCGGCGGCGATCGACGGGGCTGGCTGATAGGAGCACGCGCACCGAGCCGGGGTCGCAGGAGGCGAGCGTCTGCTGCAGGCGTTGCACCTGCCGGAGCGTTCCCTCGGCACGCCCGGTCACGGAATCGGCCAGAAACGAGACATCCTTGAGCCAGACCGCCTTGCGGTCGCCGAACATCGGCATTGTCTGAATGGCGCTGATGCACCCGCCTACCGCCTTTTCGACCTCGGCGGCATTCGCGGCGGCGCCGTCGATCTTCTCCTGTCCGAGATCGTCTTCAATATCGGAGACTATTCCGGACCAGATGTCGCGCGCCCGTCGTTGCACGAGGAAGTCGTCGGGACCGCAAACCAGCGTGAAGCGAGCGTGATGCGCCATAAACAAATGTGCGAGGTATCCTGGATTTGAGCGTGTCCGGCTGAGGGGTGCTACGGTGCCTGGTGCAGTCCCTCCTGCACGAGCAGCGGGGTTATATCGGGGTCGCGGCCCATGAATTCGCGGTACAGGGTGCCGGGTTCGTCGCTGTTGCCCCGGCTGAGAATGGCGTCGCGGAATGCGCGACCGACGTCGACGTGGAGGATCCCCTCGTTCTTGAATCGGGTGAAGGCGTCGGCGGCGAGGACCTCGGCCCACTTGTAGGAGTAGTACCCTGCGGCGTATCCCACCGGACTGGAGAAAAGGTGTGAAAAGTTTCGGATGAACGCCGCCGGCGGGGATTTCGTTCGCGGGCGGTATCCCTCGAGCAACCGGGCAATCGCGTCATCCATGTCACGGTCGAGGAACGGGTCCTCGCACGTGTGCAGTTCGAGGTCGAGTTTCCCGAAGCTGAGCTGGCGCATCATGGCATGGGCGGCGCCGAATTGCCGGGTCGCGGTCATTTTCGCGAAGAGCGCGTCGGGAATCGGATCACCGGTTTGGTAGTGCCGGGCGAAGAGGTCGAGTCCCTCCTTTTCCCATGCCCAGTTCTCGAGAATCTGCGAGGGAAGTTCCACGAAATCCCAGGCGACGGCCACGCCGTTGAGGGATTTGATATCCACGTCGCCGAGGAGGTGGTGAAGCAGGTGCCCGAACTCGTGAAAGATCGTGAGTACTTCATCGTGGGTGAGGAGGGCGGGCTGGTCGCGGAGCGGCGGGGTGAGGTTGCCGCAGATGAGGCCGAGGTGTGGGGCGCGTCCTCCCTCCGGAAGCGGTCCGCCGGTGCGCAGGTGATTCATCCACGCGCCGCCGCGCTTGGATTCACGCGGGTGCCAGTCGGCGTAGAACGAGCCAAGGTGGCGGCCGTCTTGGTCGCGCACGTCATAGAATTGGACCTCGTCGTGCCATGCCTGCGGTCGGTCGTCGTCGCGCTCCTGGATTTCCAGGCCGAACAGGCGTTCGCAGATGCGGAACATTCCCGTGATGACCGAATGAATTGGAAAATAGGGGCGCAGCTCCTCGGCATCGAATTCGAACCGCCGGCGCCGCAGACGTTCGCTCCAGAAGAGAAAATCCCATGGCTCGAGCGGCTCTACAGCGTTCCCGGTCTCCTCTGCCTTGAAGCGTTCCAGCGCGGATACCTCGCGCTCGAAGCCCGGGCGCGTGCGCTCGTGCAGATCGTGAACGAATGCGAGGGCGGCGCTGCCGGATCCTGCCATCCGCCGTTCGAGCACGCAATCGGCGAAGTGGGGCTTTCCGAGGAGGCGGGCTTTTTCCGCGCGGAGCCGCAGGATTTCGCGAATCAGCTCGGTGTTGTCGTGTGGATTCTTGCGGCCGACCATGTGATAGGCCTCATAGAGCGTGCGGCGCAGTTCGGAGTCCTCCGCGTACTGCATGATCGGCACGAACGAGGGGGCGTGCAGCGTGAAACGCCAGACCGGCTGGTCGTCGGATCCGAGCCCTTTCTTGCGTGCGGCTTCCCGGGCTGCATCCAGCGCGGACGGCGGCAACCCGCGGAGCCGGTCTTCATCCTCGATGACGAGTTCAAAGGCGTTCAGGGAGTCGAGGGCGTTCTCGGAGAATTTCTGTGTCTTCTGTGAGAGCGCCTGTTCGATCGCGGCGAGTCGGTCTTTCTTATCGGATGGAAGATCGGCGCCTGCCTCGCGGAAATCGGCGAGTGTTTCATCGCGGAACCGTCCGCGGGTCCCGGAGAGAGCGCGGGTATCGGGTTGCTCGGCGACGTGCTTGAGCACCCGCCACAATCGGTCGTCGAGCGGAATATTCGCAAAAAAATCGCTGACCTCGGGGAGCATGGCATTGTAGGCGGCCCTGTGGTCCGGGTTGTTCATGACGCTGTCCAGATGGCTCACGAATCCCCATGCCGTACGCAGATCTTCTGTCGCCTCGTCAAGAGCGAGAAACGTATTCTCGAAGTTCGCCTGTTCGAGTGGAAGCGTGGCGATCGTTTCGACGCGTGCGCGGGTCGCTTCCAGCGCGCGGGCGATATCCGGCGCGATGTGCTCCGGCGTGAGTTCGTTCCACCGAATGGCGAACGGTTGTTCGAGGTAGGGATGGGTTGCGGCAGCTTCGGGATTCATGGATATGGGCGGCATCATTGGAGCCATCGGGATGGGTGACCAGTGCAAAGTGTGGGTTGAAACGGCAAATTCTTGTGTTTACGTGCGTCCCGCCCCCCCGATCTTCGTTCCGAAAAGCATGGACCAAACGGTGGGGAGCGCTCAATCTGGGGGGCATGGATACAACGATCGCGGTACGATATCACAAGCACGGAGCGCCGGGTGATGTGCTCAAGGTGGAACGGCTGCCTCTCGAGCCCCCGGGGCCCGCTCAGGTTGTGCTGAAGCTGTTGTATGCGCCGATCCATCCCTCCGATTTCGGGGTTATCCTGGGGAAGTATGGAAGCTTGCCTGAGTTGCCCGCGACCGGGGGACGCGAGGGCGTTGGCGAGGTGGTGGCGGTCGGCGACGATGTCGACACATTGAAGCCGGGTGATCGGGTGTGCTGGCCCGAATCGGCGGGTTCCTGGCAGAGCGGGTGTGTGGCCGAGGCCGAGGGCCTGTGCACGGTTCCGAATGATATTCCCGCCGAGCTGGCCGCGATGGCGTCGATCAATCCCGCGACCGCTTGGCGCATCCTCCGCGACGGTCATCTGGATACGGGAGACTGGGTCATACAAAACGCCGCGAATTCAGCGGTCGGCCTCTTTGTGATCCAACTGGCCCGCTACCTCAACGTCCGGACCATCAATGTGGTCCGCCGTCCCGAACTGATCGAGCCGCTGAAGGAGTTCGGCGCCGACGCCATCGTAACCGAGGAGGAGGAAGATTATCCGAAGCGGATCGATGCGTTGACCAACAATCGTCGGCCCAAGCTCGCCCTCAACTCAATCGGGGGACCGAGCGTCAACCGGCTGATTCGGTCGCTCGCTCCCGGCGGCACGGTGGTGACCATCGGAGCCATGGATTTCACGCCGATACGGTTTCCGACCCGGAACCTGATCTTCGACGACGTGACGCTCCGAGGATTCTGGCTGGATCGCTGGCTGCGCAATCAGAGCCGGCAACGGGTGCAGATCATGTTCGACAAGTTGTTCTCCGTGATGCTGGAGGGCGGGTTGAAAGCTCCGGTCGAAGCGACCTATCCCTTGGAGTCGTTCCAGGAGGCGCTCGCGCACAACGCCCGCCCGCGCCTCGGGAAGGTGCTGTTTCGCGGGGTTTGAGAGTGCCTGCGACCGCCACAGTGCACCGCGGCATCACCGCATCCCGGTCACACGAACGCATCCCCGCGTTTCAGCCGGATTACCTTCCCGGCTGAAACCGAAGGGGGTCGACTACTCCCACTCATGCGCCTCGAGATGCTTCTGGACGCGTTGTTTCCGGAGCCTGACAAACTGTGGAACGCCGTTCTCATACGGTACCTGGACCTCACCCTGGATGAGCGGCAGCGCGTACTTCTGAAACTGGAAGCTGAGGCTGGTCTGGTCCTCGTTGATCCAGGTGGCCGGCACCTGCTTCACCGCGTTCGCCACGCCTTCCAAGTCCGTGAGGCCGGTCTCGCACGTATAGGACTCACCGTCGCCTCGCAGCAGCGTGATCATCTTGTCGGTCGTTCCGCCGATGGCGGTGCGCACGGCCGCTTGGCCAGCCAAAAACGCCTCAGCGTTGTCCGTGAGGGAGCTGCAGTGCGCGGCGGCTCGCTGCGGGTGGCCGAGGCGCGACACGCGTCCCTTCAACCCGAGGTGCTGTTCGACCAGCCCAGCGAGGTACGCGCCGGCTCCGCCGAGCTGACTGTGTCCAAAGGCATCGGTCTGTCCGCTGGAAGTCGAAACATAGTTGCCGTTCTCATCGAGGAGACCTTCACCGACGACGACCATGCAGTATCGCTCGGATTTGAGAACCCGTTGCACGTCGGCGAGAAACTTCTGGGGGCTGAACGGGACCTCCGGCAGGTAAATGAGGTGGGGCGGATCGTTGGGCCGGTCGCGGTGTTTCGCGAGGGTGGATCCCGCCGCAACCCAACCGGAGTTCCGCCCCATGACTTCGATGATCGAGACCAGGTCGCGCTGCCCCATACTTTCGTTGTCGCAGGCCAGTTCCTTGACTGTGGTCGCAACGTATTTGATGATGCTGCCGTAACCGGGGGTGTGGTCGGTGGCCGGGAGATCGTTGTCGACGGTCTTGGGGATCCCGATCACCCGGAGCTCCCAGTCCAGCTCTCGGGAGAGCTGGGAGATCCGCGCGGCGGTGTCCATGGAATCGTTACCCCCGATGTAGCAGAAATACCGGATATCGTGGGCCTTGAAAACGGCGACGACCCGTTCGAAATCCTGCTGCCGCTTCAGTTTGTACCGGCTGGTTCCCAGCGCGGCGGCGGGCGTGTAACGCAACCCTCGAATCGTCTGCTGCGACTCCTCCGCGAGATCAATCAACTCCTCCTGAAGGATGCCGGCGATACCGTTGAGGCCACCGTAAATTTCCTCGATACATTCGTGGTTGAGCGCTTCGGTTATCACACCGGCAAGGCTCGCGTTGATCACCGCGGTCGGCCCCCCGGATTGGGCGACCAGTAGATTTCCGAGAAGTTCTTCAGGCATAATCTTTAAAACTGCTAAACCTTAAGAAATGTGTGTTTCCTGGGGTGGTGGCAATCCTTAATGCAAGCTATCGCACCGGCGGCAGGCACGGCGCAAGCGAAAATAAATTGCATCAATCGAGCGATCGCCCTTTGAATGATCGTGTTCCGAGGACCCGTCGATTCAGCGACATCCACCGGCGGTCCGGGAATCCAAGCTTGAACCGATCTTCCGCCATGCCAGAAAACAACCCGACTCTTGCGGATGCGATCCCGAACGTCCTGGCCGAACGCTATGCCTCGGCTGAGATGAAATCGATCTGGTCGCCGCGAGGGAGAATCCTGCTCGAACGTGAACTGTGGATTGCGGTACTGAAGGCGCAGCGGGATCTTGGGCTCACCGTATCGACGGACGCGATCGATGCGTATGAGCGCGTCAAGGAGCGTGTCGATCTGGATGAAATCCGGGAGCGCGAGCGCGTTTCGCGGCACGACGTCAAAGCGCGGATCGAGGCGTTCTGCGCCCTTGCCGGCCACGAGGAACTGCACCGGGGCATGACGAGTCGTGATCTGACCGAGAACGTGGAGCAGCTTCAGGCCTATCGGGCGCTTTCGCTATTGCGCCGCCGGGCGTGTGCGATCGTCGACCGGTTCGGCGCCCTGGCCGACCGGTACCGGGAAACAATGATCAGTGCCCGTACCCACAACGTGCCGGCGCAGCCGACCACGCTCGGCAAGCGCCTGGCGATGTTCGGCGAGGAGTTTCTGCGGGCCGCCCGCGGGCTGGAGGCGTTCGTCGCCGACTACCCCGTGCGCGGGCTCAAAGGGGCGGTGGGGACGCAGGTCGATCTGCTCACGCTTTTTGAAGGGGATGCCGAGCGGGTGGCGGAGCTGGAGGAGCGGATCCTTGGTCACCTCGGGTTGCCCTCCCGATGGCACGCGGTGGGCCAGGTCTATCCGCGCAGCCTCGATCTTGAGACCGTGCAGCATCTGCTCGGTCTCGCGTCGGCGCCTGCGAGTTTTGCGTTAACCCTGCGCCTGATGGCCGGACACGAGTTGGCCGGCGAAGGATTTGCGGAAGGCCAGACCGGGTCCTCGGCGATGCCGCACAAGACGAACGCCCGTAGTTGCGAGCGGATTGGAGGATTCCAGAGCTTGCTGCGGGGCTATGCCGCGATGGCGGCCAGCCTGGCCGGCAATCAGTGGAACGAGGGTGACGTCTCCTGTTCCGTGGTCCGCCGGGTCATGCTTCCGGACAGTTTTTTTGCGTGCGACGGGCTGTTCGAGACCGTGCTGACGGTCCTGGACCAGATGCAAGTGTTCCCCGGCATGGTCGCGCGGGAGAACGACCGGTACCTGCCCTTCCTGCTCAGCACCACCGTCCTCATGGAGGCGGTGAAACACGGGGCGGGTCGCGAGTCCGCTCACACGGCGATCAAGGAGCACGCCCTGGTGGTCGCCGAGGCGCTGCGGGCGGGCGAGAGTGCCTCCAATGATTTGTTTTCGCGGCTCGCGCAGGATGATCGCATCGGCCTGAGTGCGCGCGAACTGGAGGCGATTCGCAAGCGGGCAGAGACGCTCACGGGGGGTGCGACCGCACAGGTGGATGCATTTGTCCGGCAGGCGCGGGAGTGGAGCGCCCGGGACCCGGAGGCCGCCGCGTACCGGCCTGCGGCCATCCTCTAGCGCTTCCGGAAGCCGGCGCTGCTGGCTGCGGCGCCTATTTGAATGGGCTTGTCGTCCCGCAGAACGGGTGTTAAACAGAGCATGTCATGCAAGCGCTGCTCGTGAACCCCGAGTTCCCGACAACCTACTGGAGTTTCAATTACGTCCTCCGGTTTCTTGGGAAACGATGTGCATTCCCGCCGTTGGGATTGCTTACCGTAGCCGCTATGCTCCCGGAATCCTGGGAGCTGAGGCTGGTGGATATGAATGTTCGGCGGCTCCGGGACCGGGACCTCGAGTGGGCGGATCTTGTGTTTGTCGGGGGAATGGTGGTTCAGAGGGATTCGGCCCGAACCGTGATCGCCCGGGCGACGCGGATCGGTTCGGCCGTCGTTGCCGGCGGGCCGCTCTTCACCTGCGAGCCGGATGCTTTCCCCGAAGTCGATCACCTGGTTTTGAACGAGGCCGAGGTTACGCTTCCCCGATTCCTGGCGGACCTGGAAGCCGGTGTTCCAAAACGTCGGTATGTAAGCGATGAATACCCGGGACTCGAGCGCACGCCGACGCCGCGTTGGGATCTGGTTGATTTGAATGAATACGCCTCGACGAGCATTCAGTTCTCGCGCGGGTGTCCGTTCGATTGCGATTTCTGCAACGTGACCGCGTTGCTCGGCCATCGCCCCAGAGTGAAAACGACCGAGCAGATCATCGCGGAGCTGGATGCGATTTACAATGCAGGCTGGCGCGGTTCGATTTTCTTCGTGGACGACAATTTTATCGGCAACAAACGCGCCCTGCAGACCGATCTACTTCCCGCGCTGGAGTCATGGCAGCGGCGAAGAAAGAACGGGATCCCGTTCTACACGGAGGCATCAGTCAATCTGGCGGACGATCCGCGTTTGATGCGCGCAATGGTTCGAGCGGGATTCAACACGGTTTTCGTCGGGATTGAGACGCCGAGCGCGGAGGGCCTTGCTGAGTGCAACAAGCGCCAGAACAGGAATCGCAATCTGCTGGAGTCGGTGCGGACGATACAACGGGCCGGACTCCAGGTCCAGGGCGGATTCATCGTCGGGTTCGACAGCGACGGCCCCGATATTTTTCAGCGCCAGATCGATTTCATCCAACAGAGCGGGATTGTCATGGCGATGGTGGGCCTGTTGCAGGCGCCGATCGGGACCCGCCTGTACGCCCGACTGAAGCATGAGAACCGGATTCGGGGTGTCAGCGGAGGCGACAATACAGCGTGTTCGACGAATATTGTGCCCCGGATGGGGCTGGAATCGCTCCAGGAAGGGTACCGCCAGATTTTTGAAAGCATCTACCGCCCCAAGCCCTATTACGATCGGGTAAGGTGCTTTCTTCGCGAATATAAAACCCCCGAGATTCGCCCGGCGCTTCAGTTCGCGCACGTGCGGGCGTTTCTGCGGTCGACGGTTCGGTTGGGGATCGTCGGCCGGGAGCGATATCAATACTGGCGCCTGATCGGCTGGACACTGCTGCGCCGAAAGAAGCTTTTCCCGATCGCCGTTACGTTGGCGATCGTTGGCCATCACTTCCGCAGAGTGTACGAAACGCAAATCCACAGGAATCGGGCCGGCTGACGGATTTGCGTGCCACTCGTTGGTCAAGATTGAGTAATCCATCGCCTTCCAGGCGTCCGGCGCGAACGGCCAATGCTCTCCCAGGCAAACGCACCGATTTCCGGACTGGAAGTCTCGGGCGGATCTGTAATATTGGCGGCAATGTCTGCGATACGGATTCTCCCGGATCAGGTTGCCAATCAGATCGCCGCCGGGGAGGTGGTGGAGCGCCCGGTGGCTGTGGTGAAGGAGCTCGTGGAGAACAGCCTCGACGCCGGGGCGACGCGTGTCGGCGTTCGTTTCAACGGCGGCGGGAAGAGCCTCGTCTCGGTCGAGGACAACGGCTCCGGAATGGGGCGGGACGATGCGTTGCTGGCGCTCGAACGTCACGCAACGAGCAAGATTCGTTCGGCTGCAGATATGCAGGAGGTGCGCTCATTCGGGTTCCGCGGTGAGGCGCTGCCGAGCATCGCGAGCGTCTCGCGGTTCACCCTGCGCACCCGTATCGCGGAAGCGAACGCCGGCACGGAAATCCTCATACACGCGGGCAAACACGTGCACACGCGGGATTGCGGTATGCCGGTCGGCACCCGCATCGATGTGGCGCAGCTCTTCAACAGCGTGCCGGCGCGCCGGAAATTCCTGAAGACCGACCGGACCGAGGCGGCGCATATCATCCATTACTGCCGTCTGGCGGCGGTCGCCCACCCGGAGGTCGCCTTCACTCTCACCGAGAACGGGCGCGAGGTATTCCGGTCCCCGGTCTGTCCGACACTGCGCGAACGGGTGGCGGAGATTTTCGGAAAACAGGCGGCAGGGGATCTGATGGAGATCGCGGCGGAGGGTGAGGGGCTCCGCCTGTCGGGGTTGGTCGGCTCCCCGGGGAGCTGGCGGTCGACGCGCGCGGATCTGCACACCTACGTGAACCGGCGGCACGTTCAGAGCCGCACACTGGCCTACGCCCTCATTGAGTCGTATCATACCTATCTGCCGAAGGGGCGCTATCCATATGCGTTTCTCTTCCTTGAGATCGATCCAAAGCGCGTCGACGTCAACATACACCCCGCCAAACGCGAGGTGCGCTTCCGGGAGGAGGGGGCGGTCCGCCGGTTTGTGATCGAGTCGATTCTCGCGCGGTTGCGGGAGGCGTCCGCCCGCGTCCGGGGCGACTCCCGGCAGGGCACGCCGGCGGATGCCGATGCGGTGCCGGCGGTGTCACCGCCCCCGGCGGTGCCCACGGTGTCTCGATCGATGCAAAGACCGGACGCCGCCGAGCCTCCGGGCACGGGAAACGCCGCCGAATCGGGCGCGCGTGCCGAATTGAGTCGAACGCCGACCCGGTCCGCTCCGGAGGAGTCCACGCGCCCGCGGCCCGGCGGATGGATTCCGCTGGGGATTGCGCACGATCGCTTTGTGCTCTACCAGAGTCGCGAGGGGGTCGTGCTGCTCAACTGGCGCGCGGCCCGCGCGCGCATACGCTACGAACGAATTCTCGCCGACTTGTGCGCACACGCGACACGGCGCCAGACCCTGCTCTTCCCCGTAACACTCGAACTCGATACCGTCGCCTCCGCGGTCCTCGAGGAGTACATGGACTTCTTTCATGGTATTGGGTTCGATGTGCGGGCGTTCGGACGCCAGTTCTTTCGTCTCGAGGCGATTCCCGACTGGTTTGACCCGGCGGCGGGCGAGCAGTTCGTCCGGGATCTGGTGGCCCGCGTTCGGGAGCGGGGCATCCGCCCCGGCGAAACCGATTCCGCCCGGGAACAAGTCGCTCGCCTGGCCGCAGCCACGGCGGTACGCGCCGAGTCCGCACCGGGACCGGAGGCGTGGGAATCGCTCGCCGCGACGCTGCTCGATTGTCGCGATCCATTGACTGATCCGCGCGGGCGGCCCGTGTTCTTCGAGATTGGCCGCGCCGAGCTCAGCAAGCGGCTTGGGTTGGAGTGAGGGGGAGTGCTAGAAAAGCTCCGGCTGCTCCGACTGGGCGGTCCGCGGGAGGCCGAGGATGTCATACGCCCGATCGGTCAGCATGCGGCCCTGCGGCGTGCGCTTGAGGTACCCCTCCTGGATGAGGTAGGGTTCGTGGACTTCCTCGAGCGTGTGTTCCTCCTCGCCGACGGCGACGGCGATGGTTCCGAGCCCGACGGGGCCGCCCTTGTAGTTGGTGGCGAGGCAGCGCAGAATCCGTTTGTCCATTTCGTCGAGCCCGTGCCGGTCGATTTCCAGCAGTTCGAGAGCTGCGGCGGCGATCGGCCGGGTGACTCGGCCGTCCGCGCGCTGTTGTGCATAGTCGCGGATGAACGAGATGAGGTTGTTGGCGATCCGGGGCGTGCCGCGGGCGCGCCCGGCGATCTCGTCGGCGCCGTCGGCGTCGATCGGCACGTTGAGCAGCTGGCAGGTGCGACGGATGATGCGGATCAGATCCTCGCGGGAGTAGTAATCCAGGCGGGTCTGGAGGGTGAATCGGCTGCGCAGCGGTGAGGTGAGCAATCCGAGTCGGGTGGTCGCGCCGACGAGTGTAAAGCGTTGGATGTTGAGCCGTACGCTGCGTGCGTTCGGGCCCTGGTCGAGCATGACGTCGATGCGGAAGTCCTCCATGGCGGAGTAAAGGTATTCCTCAACGGTCTTGGGGATCCGGTGGATCTCGTCGATGAAGAGAAGGTCCCCTTCTTCGAGATTCGTGAGCATCCCGGCGAGGTCGCCGGGCCGTTCAATAACGGGACCGGAGGTGATCCGCACCTTCTTTTGCATCTCGTTCCCGAGGATGAGCGAGAGGGTGGTCTTGCCCAACCCCGGCGGTCCGCTCAGAAGGATGTGGGCGAGCACATCGCTTCGCGCCCGTGCCGCTCCGGTCATCACCTGGAGCCGCTCGATCGTCCGCGGCTGGCCTGTGAAGTCGGAGAACGAGGGAGGTCGCAGGGTCGCATCGATCGACTCGTCGCGTTCCAGCGCGGTCTCCAGAAAATCACGGCCTTTGGGCGGTTCGTCCATGGGGTGGCGTGGAGTTGGTGGCGGCCGTCCGGATACCCGGGAACCGGTGTATAGCCAGAAGGGGTTCGTCCGGATCAGGAACCGGACTTGTCCGGCGGGTTGCCACCTCCGCCCTGCGAGGAGCGGGGTTTTCGACTGCGCCGGCGCCTGCGGCGGGATCCACCGCCGGGGGCGCCCTCTGCGGCCTTCCCCTGGTTGTGGTCCTGCCCCTGGTCCTGTCTCGGCCCCTGCTTGCGACGGGGACCGCGACGATTACCCTGGGGTGTTCCCGAGTCCGGGGAGGCTTCGTTTTTGCGATTCGCTCCGTGCCCCTGTCCGCCGCCGCCCGCGCGGTTGCGCCCGCTGCGGCGGTTCCGGCGCCGGCGCTGGGACCGCTGGCCGGTCTCGGACTCGGTTGAGGGAGCCCGTGTGGTTCGGGTCGCCGATTTCGATTTCGCTTTCGGCTTGGCCGACAAACGCGAGAAAAACGCCTGCACGGTGTAGTAGAGACGGGCAAAAAATCCGGGCTGTGCCTGGTATCGCGTATTGGGCCGCGGCCGGCGGGGTGGGGCGTGTTGTTTGCGTGGATCCTCTATCCGAATGGAGCCGTCGCGCTGGCGTGCGGTGCGTGATTTGCTCGGCTCGTAGTGTGCCGGCCGGGCGCTGTGCGGTGCGATGGGGGGAACCGAGTCGCCTGACTCCCCGCGGTCGGGCGCATCGGAGGTGCCGGTTGGCGGGTTTGTGGAACTTTCAAATTCTGGCATAGTGCATGGGATTAGACGGCATGAAAGGGGAATTCCCGTGCCGGCTCAATCATTTTTATCGGATCCCGGGGTTGCGCATCATTCCGCTTGCGTCGGGGATGCCGATTCGCAGGCTTTCAACCCATGGACAAGCTCGAGACGATCTTCGAACTACAGCGGACTTTGAACGAGCGGATCGGGGTGAACACGGCCTCCATGACGGAGGACGAGCAGACGCAATGGCTCCTCAACTACACACGTGCGATGCAGCAGGAACTCGCCGAGCTGGTGGATTCGGTCCCGTGGAAGTGGTGGGCGAAATACCAGGAGTTCGACCGGCAGAATGCGCGGGTCGAAATCGTGGATCTGTTCCATTTCCTGATCTCCGCGGCCCAGGTGCTGGGGATGACAGCGGAGGACGTGCACCAGGCGTACCTCGAGAAGAATGCCGTGAACCATCGGCGCCAGGAGGACGGGTACGCGCGCAAGGACGAGTCGGACTCGCGGCATATTTGATCACGCAAGATCGTCCCGGGCCTGTTTTTCGGTCGGGTAGAGGTAGAATATCCGCGTGAAGCCGGAGACCTCGAAAACCTTGCGGACGTTGTCGCGCAGTTCGCAGAGCAGGAGGTCGCCGCCGTGGTATTGCAGGTCCTTCGCCGCGGAGAGAAGCACCCCGAGCCCGGCGCTGCTGATGTATTCCAAGTTCTTGAAGTTGAGTAACACGTGGGTGCTCCCGCTCTCGCGGGTCTTCTCTATGGATGCCTGGAGCTGATTTGCGGTTGTCGCGTCCAGGCGCCCGGTAAGACCCAGAACTGCAATGTGGTTGGATTTGCTGATCTGCCTGATCTGCACGGTGGATCGAGTATTGGCCGAGGCGGCCCCAATGCCAATCAAATTCGGCATCCGGGTTTGCTTTGTAAGCGGACGTCCATAGGCTGGAGGGGAATAAGAGGGCGGCTTCCATCGTCTCCCCGAACCACAATGCACCATTCTCCTTATTGGATCCGATTTTTGTTCGGCGCCTGGATCGGTTTGGCGATCGCGGCGGGCACGGGTGCCGAGCCTGCCTCTCAGGGACATCCGGGGCAGCCGACGGGAACGGTGCTGGTGCAACTGGCCTCCGGGGTTGATCCGCGCGCCGCGGCGGACGCGCTCGGGGCCGAGCTGGTCGGTCCGGTCGGGGGGCTCGAAGCGACGTGGGTTATGCGGCCGTATCTGCTGCAGGCGCGCGCCGCCGATTCGAGATCCCCGGACTGGGATCCTGCGGCGTTTGATTGGGTGGTGAGCGCCGAGGCGGAGTACTACGAAGTGCTGGAGAACTGGTCGGAATGGCCGGTTGGCGACGGGCTCTTCAGCTTCCAATGGCATCTGGTCAACGCGGGGCAGAATGCTGGAACGCGAGGCGAGGACCTTAACGTGGTTCCCGCGTGGGAACGGGGATGGACCGGTGTCGGATCCGTGATCGCGATTATCGACGACGGGATTGACCGCGAGCACCCGAACCTGGCGCCCAACCTGCTCCTCGACACAAGCCGCCGTTCGGGCCTCTGGCGCGAGATCATAGGCTCGAACGACGCCACGCACGGCACGTCCGTGGGAGGTCTTGCGGCCGCCGCACCCGCGGATCTGTGCGGGGTCGGGGTGGCGTACGAGTCCGGTCTGGTCGATCTGCCGTTGCTCCAGGGACGCGCCAGCACAAGCGACGTCGTAGAGGCGCTCTGGTCCGAGGATGCGGGCTTGCGGGCGACCGTCGATATCTATAACAACAGCTGGGGACCGGGCGGCGGCGGTTCCGCAGGCGTGCGCCTTGCGAGCGTCAGCGATTCCGCGGTGACCGCGATCCGCACGGGAACGCGGGAGGGCCGCGGCGGGCTCGGGAGCATCTACGTGTGGGCGTCGGGCAACCGGCGCTCCGTCGGCGGCAACGCCAATTATGACGGATACAACAGGCTCCCCGAAACCATTTCAGTGGGAGCGGTGGGACGGAACGGCCAGGCCACCGACTACAGCAACCCCGGCGCCAACCTTTTCGTCGCTGCGCCCAGCGGCGACTCCGGGGTTGGAATCACGACGACCGATCGTACGGGATCGCTCGGGAATAGCCCGGGCGATTGCACGACCGGGTTCAGTGGAACGTCGGCGGCAACGCCGCTGGTATCCGGCGTCGTCGCACTGATGCTCGACGCGAACCCGGAACTGGGATGGCGCGACGTTCAGCACATCCTCGCGCGCACCGCGGTGCAGAGCGACCTGGATGCGTCGGGTTGGGCGACGAACGGTGCCGGTTACCCCGTGCATCACGACTTCGGGTTCGGTCGGGTCGATGCGCACGGCGCCGGAGCGCTCGCCGAGCAATGGGAGCGCGTTCCGGAGGCGACGGCCGTGGAGTCGGGAACGATTCCCGTGTCGCGATCCATCCCGATCAACCGCGGCGGTCGCCTCGAATCCTATTACGTCCAGGAGGACATCCGTCTCGAACATGTGGAGGTGACCCTCAATCTTTCCCACGACGACTGGGGCCACCTGCGCGCCGTTCTGATCTCTCCGTCGGGAACCGTGAGCGTGCTGATGGAGCAGCGCAATGATACACAGCGTTCCTATTCCACGTGGCGGTTCATGAGCGTGCGCAACTGGGGCGAATCCTCGCAGGGCGAGTGGCTCCTTCGGATCCAGGACAACGACGGATCGATCGTGGGCACCATGGACTCATGGTCGCTCCGACTGCACGGAACCCCGCGCGAGCCCGATGCGAACCGTCCTCCTGTCGCCGAGGGCCTGGCGCTGACCGCGGATGAACTGCCAATGCGGATCGATCCGCTTGAGAACGATTCGGATCCCGACGGCGATTCGCTCAGCATTCTCTCGCTCTACCAGCCACGGCACGGATTCGCGGAAATCACGGAGGATGGACTCGGGATCCGGTACGACGCACTCCCGGATCACCGGGGTGTGGACCGGATGGGCTACACGGTCTGGGACGGGCGCGACGGTGTGGCGAAGGCGTTTATTACGATCGACAACCCGCTCCCGGGCGCGGTCCCCGACCGGGCTGTGACAGCCATGGGGGCCTCCGTGACGATCGACGTGCTGGAGAATGACATCAACCTCGGGGCCGGCGAGCCGATGGTCTTCCTCGAGAAACCCCCGAGCCGCGGCACGATCGCGGTTTTGGGGAACGGCCGCTTTCGCTACGACCCGGTCGCCGGATTCTTTGGTAGCGACACGTTCAGCTACCGCGTCCGGACTGCGGAGGGTCTGGAGGATACCGCGGCAGCAACGATTTTCGTGGCGCGCGAGCCTCGCTTTGCCCTCCAGTTTCGTGATGCCGGCGACGTGTTGAACCTGGGAACTGAAAGCGCGCTCAACCTTACTCAACGGTTGACGTTCGAGGCATGGATTCACCCGACCGACTGGGGGCGGTTTGGGCTCGCGGGATTCGGGCGTATCTTCGACAAGGAGAACGTGCTGTTTTTCCTGAACGGCCGGGATCATGTACTCTACCCCGACGCGAGCCTGATCTTTTTCGTTCGGCAGGGTGAGGCCCTCGAGGACAGGGTGCTCACCTCTCCCGAAGCCGCAGTCCGGCTCGATGAATGGCAGCACGTTGCGGTTTCCTATGACGGTGCGGGCGGGGTTCGGTTCTTTGTGAACGGAGTGGAGACCGGCGTGCGAACCACATCCCAGATCGATCCGCCAACCGGGACGATCGGATCGCATGCGAACCACGCACTCAGGATCGGAAACAGCGCTGAGGGCACGCGATCATTCATCGGGTTGATCGGCGATGTGCGGATCTGGAATCGTCTGCTGCTTCCCGAGGAGTTGGCCATCCATCGGACCGAGCCGCTGACCGGAGACGAGCCGGGGCTGGTCGGATACTGGCCGATGGCCGAAGGTTCGGGCAACAACACCGCCAACCCGGTCCCCGGAGGTAAAACCGGTCGACTGGAGGGTGCCGTCTGGGCGCCGTGGGCTCTTCCAGGAATGCCGGAGTACCTGGAAGTCGAGGAATCCATCTTTACCGGCGCATCAATGCTCGAGCGGAATTGGTGGCTGGTGCCCTGGCTCGGTTGGATTTTTTCAGGCGAGTTTCCGTTCGTCTGGGTCGAGCCTTTCGGATGGACCTTCCCTGTCGACACGGCGGATGATGGCCTCTGGATGTACCTATATCCCGACAACGACTGGATCTACACGAACCCGACCGTGTTCCCCTCTCACTTCCGCAACGGGTTGCAGGAGTGGGTCGACGAATAGTAGTGTCCCCGGGATCGGGCTTATGTCGCGGATTTTCCCGAATTACGCTGTCCCTGCAGGAGGGTCGGACTCCGGCTCCGAACCGCGGTCGTCCTCGTCCCCGTCTCCATCCGTCCGCGAAGACGACGCGGCCTCGGCCGTGTCCGAGTCGAGTCGGTCGCGGCGGTATTCGAGCTGGTCGCGCAGGCTGTCGAGCGTGGTCTCCAATTCCTGGAGTTCCTGGGCTTTCTCGAACAGCGTGTTCTCGCTTTCTTCGATGAACGCTTCGCGCTCGCGCATGAGTTCCTCGGCCTCACGGAGCGCCTTTTCGCGTTCGTCCAGCTCCTGCTTGAGCTTGGCAAAAGACTCTTTCATCGAGTCCGAGACCGAGCCTTCCGCGACCGGTTCGGATCCCTGTTCGGGGGATGTATCGGCTTCGGACTCCCCGGCCGCACCGCTGCGGCGGCGTTCCTCGAACAGGTGTTCGGATTCGATCAGGTAGCGCTCCCGGGCCGCGAGCAGCGCCTCCTGTTCCTTCAGCGACCGCTCCTTTTCGTCGAGGAGGGATCGGGCTCTGCGGAGCAGGCGCTCGCGCTCCTCGAGTTCGGCTTCGATCTGCCAGAGCGACGGCTCCGCCTCCTCCTGTGGGACGGGAGGGGGTGCGTCGTCACCTTCGGAGGCTGCTTCCTGTTTCCAGGGGGGAGCGGTGCGGTGCAGGATACGATCCAGCCTTAGGTCCTTGCGCGCCGGGTCGCCTGCCCGCCTTTCCGCAAAGTCCCGCAGGCTGATCTTGGGTTTCTTCTGCGGAGGCGGAAACTTTGGCTTCCTGGGTTGCGATGGTTGTTCCGGTTCGTCCATGGCGATCCCCGGTTATACGCAACACAGGATCGAAGTCACTTCAAAATCCCGCATCTTATTGCCAGGCCGTGCCGCGGAACGCTCAGGAGCCACGGAAGAGCCGCCGGAACCATCCCCCCCGGCCTTTCTTGCCGGATCCGCTCCCGGGCAGACCCGCTTTGAGCAGGTTCGCGGCGATCCGCTCGAGCTGCGGGTCGTCCAGGTGCACAAACAGCCGTTCCAGAGGTTGACCTTGTGCGTGTTTGTCGGCGATTTCCGAAGATGCCTCGGAAAACCAGGCGCCGAGCTCCTGCACGCGTTTCAGCAGGCGCGCTTCAAGGCGCTGAACGGCTTCCTGGCTCATGCGGGGCCCGGAGGATTGGTCCGGGTCCGGCTTGCCCCCGTAGTGCCGGTAGAGGGCCGTGCGCTCGGCGGCGTCCAGGTTCCGAACGCAGAGGCTGACCGCTTCGGGGAAGTGCAAGCCGGGTCGGCCCGGCCGCAGCGGCAGCACGCGCGACACACCGGCTTCATCCTGTTGGGCGAGGCTGTTGAGAAACGTCCGGAAATCTCCCCCGACGACGATGTTCCGGGCCATGTTCTGGCAGAACCGGACGAAGGCGCCGATCGTCTCAATTCCCTCCTGACGGCAGAACTCCTGTGTTTCGGCGGACAAATTGGTCAGGCGGAGCGGGTAATCCTCGGGAATCTCGAACCGCTGAAGCGCTTTGAGAAGGTCGTCGCCCGCGCTCGATTCAGATTCGGCCTGCTCGACCATCTCCCCGAACGGATCGTCAAAATTGAGCGTTTCGTTGAGGATGCTCATGAGCAGAGCGATCCTGGCGGGATCCTCGCGCATCTCCGGAAGTTGCTGCAACGCTTCGAACGAGCAGCCGAGATACTTTTCGGGCGTTTCGGACTCGCCTGCAATCGGCCAGTCAACGCCGAGGTTTTCAGCGAGAGCGGACAGTGGGACGTTCACCATCATGGATGAGCTGAACTTTGTGCGCAGCTGTTCCCACTCCTGTGGAGATACGGTGTCGGAGGCTTCATTCATGGTATTTCGACCTTCTTTGTCGCGGTTTCATTATGACGCGGCGGAGCCGGCCGCTTCATTGCAGTTCCTCCCCGTGGCGGACCAGTTGTCCGACGACGGCTTTGTAGTCGTTGAGCACGCCGTCGCTTTCTTCCTGCGCCTGGCCGACGAGGTTGACGGGCAGTCCGAGCGTGACGGCCCGCCGCACGATGACCGCATCCCGGACTTCCGCCGGGAAAATGCGAGCATTGGCGCCGACTTTCTTCTGATTGCGAAGCTGGTTCAGGGTGAATTGCAGCCGCATCTTCGGAACCTGGATGTCGACATTGGCTTTGATGCCGTTAAAGATCACCCCTTCGATCCTGGCGGGATTCCCCATCCCTCGTGCGCGGAAACTCGCGGACCGGTCGTTGAATTGCAGCAGCTTGTTGACCAACAGCGTGAGCCCGATCAGGCTCAGAGCGTCGGGGTTGGACGGAACATAGACCTCGTTCGTGCAAAACAGGCCGCACTGTGACGCGCGCATCACGTTGGGCGGGCAGTCGAACAGAATGAAGTCGTAATCCGGTTCGATCTCCGCCAGTTGCTCCTGAAAGGTCACGTACGGCGGCCGGCCCGGCGGTTCCTTGTATTCGTGCTCGACGTCGATCAGGTTGAATGTCGTGGGAAGCAGGTCGAGCCCAGGGAGGAGCGGCTTGCCCGCCTTGTCGTGCACGACATCGTGTTGAACGATGTCGCGGATGCGGTCGGTCCCGGGATCGAATATGCTGTAGAGTGAGCCCTTGCCCGTGCTGTGCAGGCGGTTCCAACGCTCGAGGCGCATGAGCCAGATGCTGGAATTCGACTGGGCGTCGAGATCGACGAGCAGCACACGCTTCCCTCGGGCGGCGAGTACGGCGGCCACATTGACGATGCAGGAGGTCTTTCCGACTCCTCCCTTGTAGTTGATGAAACTGATGCGGCGCGCCATAAGCAATGTCTTCTCGGTAACGCCCTTGTCGCGCTCACACACACACAGGAAAGCAGTATCGCGAGATTACTGCGACATCAATTCCCTTCGTGATTCCAACGACACGGCACACTTCCAAATGTCTGAGTCTGGAGTATCCGTCTATGCACGTCAAGCCGCTCCGCTCCGAGTATTGTCTGAACTTCCCCGTATTTTCAGGTGAGGAGTATCCCCGGATTTCCGACTCACGGCGGTGACCCAGCAGGGCCGGAAGGATCGCCATGTCGCGCCCCTACCGGCTCCAGTCAAGCATGCGTTTGAGGGGACGGTACGCCGCTTCGCGAATGCTCTCGTCCATCTCGATCCGCGGGTGGAGGTCACGCAGCGCGTCGCGCATCTTCTCCAGAGTGTTGAGTTTCATGTAGCGGCAGTCATTGCATGCGCAGTTTTGCGTGGGGCCGGCAATAAAGGTTTTCTCAGGTGCCTCGCGACGCAGCCTGTGGATCATTCCGGATTCCGTGACGACAATGATGCGCGCGGCATCGGTCTCCTTGGCGAAGGCAACCATCTTCTCGGTGGAGCAGACGGCGTCCGCTATGTCGCGTACCGATTCGACACACTCCGGATGGGCCACGATCGGGGCATCGGGGTACTGCAGCCGGAGTTTCTCGAGGGTCTGTACCGTGAAGAGCACGTGTGCATAGCAACTGCCGGGCCAGAGCCGCATCCGGCGACCGGTCTGGCGGGCCACCCATTGCCCGAGGTTCTGGTCGGGTACAAAGAGAATTTCGCGGTCCTCCGGAATGCGCTCGACGATACGCACGGCGTTCCCGCTGGTGCAGATGACGTCCGAGAGCGCCTTCACCGCCGCCGAGCAGTTGATATAGGCCACCACGTAGAGGTCCGGGTGGGCTTCCTTGTAGGCGCGCAACTTTTCCGCCGGGCACGAGTCCGAGAGCGAGCACCCGGCGTTCTCGTCCGGGAGAATGACGGTTTTCGACGGATTGACGATCTTCGCGGTCTCCGCCATGAAGTGCACTCCGCAGAAAAGGATGACGTCGGCCTTCGCCTCCGCTGCCTGGTAGGCCAGCCCTAGGGAGTCGCCGAGGTAGTCGGCGATACGCTGGATCGGTTCGATCTGGTAATTGTGCGCGAGGATGACGGCATTGCGCTCCTGCTTCAGGGCGCGGATCTCCTCCTGCAGCGGGCTGAGCGGAGCCTCCGGTTCCTCCGACAGGGGACGGAATTCCGCAGGCTCAAAACTCGGTTTTACGGGTGGTGATGCTGTTGTCATGTGAATCGTTTTTAGTCTATGGAAAAAGTTCCTCACTTGCTTCGGATTGCAAACTCACGCAGCAGTTTTCGGAAACTCGGGTGCCGGCGGAGTTCCTGCAGGTCCGGGTCCTTAAGGATCCATCCGGCATCGGAAAATCCAAGTTCGAGAGCGGAGCGCAGAGAGCGGAGCGCATCGCTGTGGCGGTCCTTCAGGGCGAGCGAACAGGCAAGGTTGTAGTGGGCGGTCGGATTGCCCGGTTCGAGGCGGACATGCCGACGGTCGAGGCGCAGGCCTTCGTCGATGCGACCGGCTTTGGTGTAGAGGCCGGCAAGCGCCTCGATTACGGCGCCGTCGTTGCGGTTGCGCCGGTACACGTCCTCGTAGAACGCGATCTCGAAATCGTATTTGCGTCCCATGATCCCGTTCGCGGGTTCAGCCCTGGCGCGCGCTGTAGTGCTCACATTGATGGTTCCGGCGCAATCGCGTGCATCGCGAGTGAACCTGCAGCCGGATGGCTTCCGGTTCCAGTCCGACTTTCTGCGATACGCTGCCCGCGTACCATTCCATGAACGGAGCGTCGATTTCGAAAATATGGTCGCAATCGAGGCAGAGCACCTGTGCCTGCTCGGTCTTGTCTCCTTTGCTCGCGAGGTAGAACTTGTAGTCGCGGCCGATGTCGATCTCCTTGACAAGCCCGCTCTCGGTCAGGATTGGAAGGGTGCGGTAGACGGTTGCGCGCGAAACCGAATGGTCGATCGCACGAGCCTGGTCCAGAAGCTCCTCTGCGGTGAAATGCTCCGGGTGCCTGAACGCCGCGTCGAATATCGCAAGGCGCTGATTGGTTACTCGAAGTCCTTCCCGGTTGAGGTAGTCGCGAAAGGTCTCCTTCGATTTCTCGCGGTTTTCTGTGTCTGTGATCGTCACGCGTGGTTTTCCAATTGAGACACCCATCACAATACGATTGTGCCATCTTGCAAGAAATATCCGACCGGGATTCGGCTTGGCGTTCCCGGGTATTCGGTGAAGGATCCAGGGAACCACGATGCTGCTGCAACCTGTTGAAACCCTCTCCGTCCGGCCACTCACCGGGCTTAATCGCGACCTCGACTATCGCGTGCCGGCAACGCTGCAGACGCAGCTCGAGGTCGGCAGCCTGGTCCGCATCCCTGTCCGGAATCGCCAGGAGATGGGGATCGTGACGCGCCTGGAAGCGAGCGGGGACTTCCCCGTTTCACGCCTGAAGTACCTCGCGTCGGTCGAACAGCCGTTTCCGGTGCTGACTCCGGAGCTCATCACGATGGCCGAATGGATGGCGCGCTACTATGCCGCGGATCTGGCGGCGGTGTTCGAACTGATGATTCCGGCGCCGGTGCGCAAAGGGATGCAACCGCGGCGTCGAAGTTTCTTTCGTGCGGCGCCGGACTCAGAAGGAGACTCGGTTGAGGAGCTGCGGCGCAGAGCGCCCCGGCAGGCGGAATTGCTCGCGTTTCTGCGCTCGCAACCAGGGCGGCGCGCGGTGCCCAAGGCGACGGTCCTCAAACGTATGGGCATCGCCGCAGCCAGCTGCCGGGCACTGGTCGAGAAAGGCCTGATCGTCGAGGAGACCGTCGATCACCCCCGCGAAGCCTACTCAGACGAGCTCGCCGGCGCCGAGCACGTCACGGCCATGGACCTCACCCTGAACGCGGAACAGCAGGAGGCGGCGGACGCGATCGTGAAGCGGGTGGAGGCCGGCGGATACGACGCCTATCTCCTGCACGGGGTCACGGGTTCGGGGAAGACCGAGGTCTATCTTGCGGCATTGCAGCAGGCGCTCGCGGTGGGCGGGGGCGCGATCTTCCTGGTACCGGAGGTCGCCTTGACGCCGCAGACGATCGGGCGGATGCGGGCGCGTCTGGAACAGCAGAGCGGCGTGCGGGCCGTCGTGTGGCACAGTCACTTGTCCGAGGGCGAGCGCTACGACGCCTGGCACGCGCTCGCAACGGGCGAGGCGCGGGTGGTGGTCGGCGCGCGTTCGGCAATTTTCGCGCCGATCCGCAACCTGCGTCTGATTGTGGTGGACGAGGAGCACGAGCCGGCGTACAAGCAGGAGGAGACGCCCCGCTACCACGGAAGGGATGTTGCGGTCTATCGCGCGACGCTTTGCCGGTGCACCTGCGTCCTGGGGTCGGCGACTCCGTCGATGGAGAGCCTTTACAACGTCGAGCGCGACAAGTACCGGCTCCTGCGCTTGCGCTGCCGCGTGGACGACCGAGCCCTTCCGCTGATGCACGTGGTCGACATGAAGCGGGAGGTCCTCTCGCAGAAGGGTCACGTCGTTTTCTCGCGGCTGCTGCTTGATAAGATCGGCGAGCGCCTCGAACGGCGCGAACAGAGCATTCTGTTCCTCAACCGGCGGGGCTACAACACAAGCATGTTGTGTCCCGATTGCGGACACGTGGCGGTCTGCGACCACTGCAGCATCACGCTGACGTTTCACCGCGCGGATAATATTCTCCGCTGCCACCTCTGCGGATTCGACCAGGTCGCGCCGCAGCGTTGCCCGAAGTGCCGATCTCCGAAGATCCGATGGCGTGGTTCCGGGACTCAGCGCATCGAAGACGTCGCCCAGCGGATCTTCCCGAAAGCGCGGATCGTCCGAATCGATGCTGACGCCATGCAGAAGAAGAACCTCTTCCGCTCGATCCTCGCCGATTTCCGCAAGGGGCTGATCGATATCCTCGTGGGCACCCAGATGATTGCCAAGGGACTCGACTTTCCGAACGTGACCCTCGTCGGGCTGGTCGATGCCGACCTCTCGTTGCACCTCCCCGACTTCCGGGCGCTGGAGCGCACCTTTCAGCTGCTCGTGCAGGTCGCCGGACGGGCCGGGCGGGGCGACCGGGCGGGGGAGGTGGTGGTGCAGACCTTCATGCCGCATGCCGCCCCGATTCAGCACGCGCGAAAACAGGATTTTGAAGGGTTCATCGACGGTGAAATGGAGCAACGACGCGAATACCGCTACCCGCCTTTCCGCCACCTGATCCATCATATCTTTCGCGGAAAGAATCCCGAAAAGGTGCAGTTTTTTGCCGAACAATGGGCACGCCTGCTCGAGAAGGAGATCCCGAAATCGGTCGAGATCCGCGGTCCCGCTCCCGCTCCCATCGAGAAGATCAAGGATCACTACCGATTCCAGCTCTGGTACTTCACCCCCTCGATCACCCCGTTCATCGACCAGCTCGCCGACCTGCGCCGATCGTTCCCCAAAGAAAAAGACCTTCACGACGTCATCGACGTCGATCCGGTCAATCTGATCTAGCTCAGACTCCCGGGAGCATGCCCCGGCCGCCCCCTCCGCCTCCCTGGGCGGCCATCTGTTGCATCATGCGCTTCCCCTTTTTCCCCTTCATCATCTTCATCATTTTTCGCATCTGGCCGAACTGCTTGAGGACGGTGTTGACGTCGCGCACCTGAGAGCCGGAACCGTTGGCGACGCGCAGGCGCCGGCTGCCGTTGATGATCTGTGGGTTGGCGCGCTCGCGCGGGGTCATGGATTGAATGATCGCCTCGGTCCGCTTGAGCTGGTTTTCCTCCTTGTCCCCCACCTTCATGCCGGCGCCGCCGGGCATCATGTCCATGATGCTGCTCAGGGGGCCGAGTTTCTTCATCTGCTGGAGCTGCTTGAGAAAGTCCTCGAGGTCGAACTCCGCCTTGCGCATCTTGGCGGCCATCTTCTCGGCTTCCTTCTCGTCAATGTTCTCCTGGGCCTTTTCGACGAGGGAGACGACGTCGCCCATGCCGAGAATCCGGGAGGCCATCCGGTCCGGGTGGAAGAGCTCGAAGTCGGCCGGTTTTTCGCCGGTCCCGATAAACTTGATCGGCACGCCGGTGATCGATTTCATTGAGAGCGCGGCCCCGCCGCGGGCGTCCCCGTCCAGTTTAGTCAGAACGATGCCGGTGAGCTGCACGGATTCGTGAAAGGTCCGGGCGACGTTGACGGCCTCCTGTCCGAGGGCGCTGTCGGCGACGAGGAGGACTTCGTCGGGCTGAACACGCTTGCGCAGCTCGCGTAATTCCTCGATGAGGTCGCCGTCGATCTGCAGGCGCCCGGCGGTGTCGTAGATGACGGCGTTGGCGTTCCGTTCTTTAGCGAAGCGCGTGCCGTCGGCGCCGATGCGCGGCACGTCCTTGGACTTGCGGTCGGTGTGGACGGGGAGGCCCTCGTCCTGCGCGAGGCGCTCCAACTGGTCAATCGCGGCCGGGCGGTAAACATCGCATGCGACGAGAGCCGGCTGGTAGCCGTTCTTGCGGAGTAGGCGGGCGAGTTTTACCGAGGAGGTCGTCTTGCCGGAACCGTGGAGACCGACCATCAGCACGCGCAACGGTTTTTTCTCGATCAGGGCGCCCCCGCCCTCGCCGAGAAGCTGTACCAGCTCGTCGTGGATGATCTTCACGACCATCTGGCCCGGGGAAACTGATTTCACAACCTCCTGGCCGACACACTGCTCCTTCACGTTGTTGACAAAGTCCCGGGCAACCCGGAAGTGTACATCCGCAGACAGAAGAGCGCTGCGCACCTCGCGTAGCGCCTCGGCCATGTTCTCATCGGTCAGGCGACCGACTCCGCGCAGATTGCGCAGGGCGCCGCCGAGTTTGTCAGTAAGGGTTTCGAGCATCGTTATCGAGCGGGATCAAGGATTGGCGCGGGGGACGAGCCGAATCAAACAGGCGCGGCAGCGTCGCCGGAGCGCCGAAAGTGGTCGGGGTGAGAGGATTCGAACCTCCGACTTCTACGTCCCGAACGTAGCGCTCTGACCAGGCTGAGCTACACCCCGAAATACGGCGCAAAGTTAACCGGGATGACGAATCCCTGTTCGATCGTCAACCTCAATCGGAATCGTCACAAAATCGGGCCAGGGCCATTTTATCTGGGGGCTTGTGGCGCAAGTGCCCTGTTGGCGGCCTGTTGGAGTGCCGCCTTCAGGCGGTTTTGGAGCTCAAGTGGGGGCCGCATAAATCAATTCGGCAGGCTCATGACAGGTGCGGAACTTGCTCCAACGATCGCCCCCAGGTAAAATGGCCCTGGAAATCGGGGAAAACCCGGCGCGGCCGCCGCCCCGAACCGAATGGGCCTTGTCATCGATCGGCCGCGCCTCTACCCCTGTCGACATGGCTGGATGGCCCAAGAATGAAAACACCGGAAGGTCCGCAGAGACCGGATCCGGCACGTCCAACGCCATTGCCTTTCCGGAGGGGCGGACCGAACTGACAACACTGTTTCCGCGTCCCCTGGACGGCGCGGTCGAGGCGATCTCACCGCCCGGACTGGCGTGGCTGCCGGCGCGGGGTGCCGGCGGCTACCGGGTGGAGATCCGGGAGGCCGGAGGTGCTGAAGCGTGCGCGCGGACAACCGGCCGCAACCCGGTGCATCTTCCCGACCGGGCACTCCCGCCGGGCGACTACGAGTGGGACGTCGCCGCGCTGGACGCGGACGGAAACGAAGCTGCACGCCGGGGCGTGCAGCGGTTCACGATCCCCGCCGGCGCGCCGGAACTACCGTGGGTCGAGCCGGCGACCCTGCTCGAGCGGGTCCCCGGTGAACACCCCCGCATCCTGTATCCACGCGCACGCCTCCCCGGAATTCGCGCAACACTGCAGACCACCCGCAAGCGCACGTGGGAATTATGTCGCCGGGCAGCGGATGCCGCGCTCGATACCGATATCCCCAAGTATCCGTCGTACCAGGAAATCAATGACAAGCGCCGCTGCCGGCTCGAGTATGGAAACTACTTCCATTACTTGCGCCGGTACGTGGATGAGCGGTTGATCGATCTCGCGCTTGCCTATGTGATCTCGGCAGAGGAGCGGTATGCGACCGCGGCAAAGCGCATCCTGCTCGAGATCGCCACGTGGCCGACCGGCGACGACGATCCGACGTCGGTTCGGGCCCGGTGGGGAGACGAACCGGGGTTGAGTTTCTCCCGGAACGCTCACGTGGCCTACGACTGGTTGCACGACGCGCTGACCCCGGACGAGCGCGAGTCCGTGCGCGCGATGTGCGAAGCGCGCGCGTGGCAGACCTACCGGCGCCTTGCGGCCGGTGACTACCTGTCGTACCCGGGCGAGAGCCACAACGGGCGGCTCATCGCCTACCTCTCCGAGATGGCTCTCGCGCTCGCCGGAGAGGCCGAGGGCGCGCCGGCGTGGCTCGAATTCTCGCTCAAGGCGCTCACCACATTCTACCCGCACTGGGGCGGGTTCCAGGGGGGCTGGGCGGAGGGACCGGCTTACGGGTTGTGGTACAACCAGTTCTATATTCCGGCGTTCGAGTCGCTGCGCGAGCTGTGCGGATTCGATCTGTGGCAGCGGCCGTTTTTCAAGAACGTGCGCCACTTTTTCTTCTATTGCACGGCGGTGCGCGGGGAGATGCGGCCCTTCGGCGATGCGGCGGAATCGGGTGGGCCGGGAACCGCCGGCGGACGCGGATACGGGGACCTCATGTGGTTTCACGCGCACCGCTTTGAAGACCCGCACGCGGGATGGTGGGCGAAACAGGTCGCGGAGTGGGAGGCGCCTCGCGGCCGGCATGCCCTGGTGTTCGAAGACGACCCGCCGAGCCGCCGACCGATTGACCTTCCCCAATCCCGCGCTTTTAACGGCGTGGGATGGGCGGGTCTTCACAGCGAGCTCGCCGACCGGGAAAACGATACATTTCTGGTGTTTAAGAGCAGCCCGTTCGGGAGCGTGTCACACTCCCACGCCGACCAGAATGCCTTCGCAATCATGAAAGGAGGCCGGCCGCTCGCCGTCCCGTCGGGGTACTACGGTCCCTCCTACGGCATGCCGCACCACGCCGAGTGGACCCGCTCGACAAAGGCCAACAACTGCATCCTCGTGGACGGCCGGGGTCAGGTGATCCGGGACGGCCGCGCGTCGGGGCGGCTCGCCGCGTTCGAGGACGCGCCCGGGTGGACCTACCTCTGCGGTGACGCGGCTCCGGCATACATGGGTCTACTCACGCGATGCGAGCGGCACATCCTCTTCCTGAGACCCGGGTTGTTTCTTCTCCTGGACGATCTGGAGGCCCCGGAACCGGTCTCGTGGCAGTGGATGCTCCACGCGCTGGAGGAGATGGAGATCGATGGAGAGCAGATCGTGTCGCGGCGCGACGGCGCGACCCTGGATGTCCGGCTCGCTTCGCCCGCCGGGCTGACCGTCACCCAGAGCGACCAGTTCGATGCCCCGTTCAACGCAGGCATTCCCGGGCAATACCACAAGGAGATGCCCGACCACTGGCACGTCACCGCCGAGACCCGGCAGCGGACCGCCGCTGTTCGGATCGGGGCGGCCATGCTCGTGACCGGTCCTAACGAGGCATCCGAGCTCGATTTGCTCCGCAGTCCCGGCTGGTTCGGCGTCGGGGCGCGCGGCGCGTTCGGATCCGTCACCGGCTGGGTCCAGCTCGAGCCCGGCGCGCCGGGCCCGGAGGGTTTCGGCAACGCCGTAGCCAACGGCCAAGCGGTGATTTACGGGGTCGCGGCCGACGGATCGGTTACAGTACACGAGAAAACGGCGTCGCCTTGACGGAACATGGAACTGTCCGCAACGAGACCGACTGGGAAGATCGTACGCACCGTGGCCCGGCGGGAAACAGCGCCCCACCGTGTTCGGTAGCCACAAGTATCCCCCCCACCAGATTCAGACCCACCTGCTTCCGCGACATTATCTATATCAGCTGATAAGATTAATGTCGCAACTCCCGGCGCGTTGGAAAGCCCCGTTTTTTAAGATGCTGTGCGAGGCCTTTCCATATTGTCATCCGCCGTTTCCAGATTTGCCGACCACGGTAGCGCCGGGGAAGCAGTTGTCCGGGGAGCAGCGGATCCACTTCGAGGACGCGCAGCCATGCAGCGTATTCCGCTTCTGCCCACTCTCGGAACACGTCCGCTGCAAGAACGTCGGATTTCAGAAAGGGGCGTCCCTGTTCAAGAATGCTGGCGTAGCCCGCCCATTCCATGTGGATTCCATCAAAGTCCCAGGCTTCGTTCACGATCTGGAGCGGCTTCTCGCCGCCTGAAGCGACGCCCTCGAACAGGAGCAGGGAGGAGGGATGGCGATCACCGCGTAATCGCTTTCGAATCGGCGTGAGCGGATCGGGCGTTATCCAAACACTTCCCTGTAGACATCCCAAACCGTGCTCGCGTAAGACCTTGCGCAGCCGAGCCCTTGGCGCTTGCGGGCGTTCAGGCAGGTCAAACATCAACAGACGCCATCGTCCATCCCAGGACCGATTCCAGAGGGTCTCGGGATCCTTCCCGCCCAAAGCAGCAATCCGCCCTTTTGGGGTGAGGCGATAAACCCGATCTGCTGCTCCACCCGGTTGACGTTCAAGAAAAGCTTCGGCCTCAAGGCGCTGGATCTGCCGTAATAGACCCTTGCGATGCGCCCAGCCCTCAAAGCTCTGGTTTAGATTGCAGAGTGACGGCGAGAACAGTTCATCTGCCAGAGCCAGCATTTCCCACAAGAAAAGCTTTGTCATGGCTTTCATATTTACAATTTAAGAACATATTGTTTACCGCGACAATCTTTTTGTCAGCTGTTAAAGATAATGTCGTAGAAGCAGGGGTTGGTTTTCCTGATTTGCCGGGGAGGCGCGTGGGTTCATCTGCGTGGAAGGCGGTCGTGTGAATGGTTGTTGACGCTCTCGCCCGATGCCTTTGCCTGCTGCGAGACCGGAGAGTATGGCGTTGCACTCCGGGGTAGGGGTGCCCAAGGTTGTGGGAGTGGTTGCTCAATGACAGGGAATTCCGATGACCAAGACTGAGATTGCCGACGTGCTGCGTGAAATGGCATTGCTGCTGGAGTTGCAGGGGGAGAATGCCTTTAAGATCCGGGCGTACCAGAATGCGGCGCGGACGCTCGATGCGCTCGAAGAGGACCTGGCGACGGTGATCGCGGAGGGCAGGCTCGTGAAGATTTCCGGTATCGGGAAGGCCATTGCGGAGAAGATCGCGACGCTCCACGAGACGGGCCGGTTGCAACTGCACGAGGAGCTGCGGGCGTCGGTGCCGGAGGGGCTCCTCGAGATGATGGAGATTCCGGGTCTGGGGCCGAAGAAACTCAAGGTCCTGTACGAGGAACTCGGCGTCGACTCGATCCCCGCGCTCGAAAAGGCGTGCCGGGAGGATCGAATCGCCGGCCTCTCGGGATTCGGCGCCAGGACGCAGGAGAAACTGCTGGCGGGAATCCGCAACCGCGAGGCGTACAGCCGGCGGCATCTCTGGTGGCGTGCCCGCGAGGTCGCCGACCGGATCCTCACCGGCCTGCGTGAGCTGCCGGCGGTGTCGGAGGCGGAAGCGGCCGGGAGCTTGCGGCGTGGGATGGAGACGGTGGGCGACCTGGATTTTCTCGTCGCGTCGGCGAATCCGGATCCGGTGATGGACTGGTTTGTAAGGATGGTGGAGGTCCGCGAGGTGACGGCGCATGGAGCAACCAAATCGAGCGTCCGTCTCGACGGCGGGCTGCAGGCGGACTTGCGTGTCGTTTCCGCCGACCAGTACTGTTTTGCGCTGCACCATTTCACGGGGTCCAAGGACCACAACGTCAAGATGCGCTCGCGAGCGCTGGCGCGCGGGTGGTCGTTGAGTGAGTGGGGGCTTACGGCGAAGGGCGACGGAGGGGAGCACGGCGGCGGCGATCCGGGGGCGATCCGCTCGGAGCGCGACCTGTTCGCGTTCCTGGGACTCCACAATATTCCACCGGAGTTGCGCGAGGACATGGGCGAAATCGAAGCGGCGGAAGCCGGCGAGCTGCCGCGGCTGGTCGGGAACGCCGACCTGCGCGGGGTTTTTCACAATCACACCACGGCGTCGGACGGGCGCAACACGCTCGAGGAGATGGTGGCGGCTGCAGAGGCGTTCGGGTGGGAATACTTCGGCATTGCCGACCATTCCAAGGCCAGTTTCCAGGCCAACGGCCTCGACGAGGAGCGCCTGATGGAGCAGGTCGAACAGATCCACGCCCTCAACGAATCCGGCCGGCACCGGATCCATGTCTTTGCCGGGTCGGAAGTGGATATCCTTCCGGACGGGTCGCTCGATTTTGCCGACGACATCCTGGCTGAGCTCGATTACGTGGTGGTGTCGGTGCACTCCTCGTTTCAGCTCGACGAGGAGAGAATGACCCGGCGGCTGGTCCGGGCGCTTGAGAATCCGCACGTCCACATGCTTGGACACCTGACTGGGCGCCTGTTGCTCGAGCGCGAGGGGTATCGGGTGAACGTTTCGAAGGTGATCGATGCGGCGATTGCGAACGGTAAGGTGATCGAGATCAACGCGCACCCCCGCCGGCTCGACATGGACTGGCGGCACTGGAAGCGTGCCGCCGAGCAGGGCCTGCGGTGTGTCATTAACCCTGACGCGCACCGGATGGACGGTCTCGAGTACACCCGAGCCGGAGTACTGGCCGCCCGCAAGGGATGGCTGACCGCGGAGCAGGTCCTGAACACCCGTTCAATCGATGAGATCCGGGAGTATCTCGGAATGAAAAATCCGTGTTGACTGGCGGAAGCCGATTTGCCACGTTCCTCGCTTTCCGGTGGCATCACCGCATCGGGCGAGATAGCTCAGTTGGTAGAGCAGAGGACTGAAAATCCTTGTGTCCCCGGTTCGATTCCGGGTCTCGCCACCACTTTCACTCGCAGTGCAGCGGGTCGACTACTCCTCGAGTTCTCCCCGCAGCCTTTCCAGTTCTTCCCAGCGGGCGAGCTTTTGGTGCAGGAGGGCCTCGATTTCTGAAAGGCGTGCTTGAGCAGCTTCGATGCTGCCGACGCCGTCCTGATAGGTGGTGGGATCGGCGAGCGTTTCGGTGAGGCGCGCCTGTTCGGCTTCGAGCTCGGCGATCTCGTCGGGGATTCTCTCCAGCTCCCAGCGTTCGCGGTTGAGGAATCGCCGGGGCTTTGATGGTCGCCCCTTGGATTGCGCCGGGGCGGCCGGCCCGGGTTGTCCAATCGGCGGCCGTCCCTTGCTCCGATCCCGTTCGCGGACGGCGGTATAATCATCGTATCCGCCAACAAAATACCGAACGTCCCCGTCGCCTTCAAACGCAAAGATACCGGTCACCACGTTGTTCAGGAATACGCGGTCGTGGCTGACGACGATGAGCGTTCCCGTGAATTCGGCGAGCTGTTCCTCGAGCAGTTCGAGTGTTTCCTGGTCGAGGTCATTCGTCGGTTCGTCGAGGATGAGGAGGTTGCAGGGGCGGGTGAAGAGCCGTGCGAGAAGCAGGCGGTTGCGCTCGCCTCCGGAGAGGTGGCGAACGGTGCCGCGGATGCGATCGGGACTGAAGAGGAACTCCTGAAGGTAGGTGATCACGTGCCGGCGCACGCCGTTGATCTCGACAAACTGGTTGCCGTCGGCGACGCTGTCATGGACGGTATCATCGTCGTTGAGCCGCTCGCGCAGCTGATCGAAGTAGGCGGTTACGAGGCGGGTTCCCTGGCGAACATACCCGTGTTGCGGGGATAGATCGCCGAGCAGCAAACGCAGGAGCGTGCTCTTGCCACACCCATTTGGTCCGACAATTCCGATGCGATCGCCCCGCATGATCAGGCAGGAGAAGTCGCGAATCACCGGGGTATTGTCGTATGCAAAAAACAGGTTTTCGGCGACAATGACTTTGTCGCCGGAGCGACCGGCCGTCTCAAGGTCGATACCGGCCGAGCCCGCGCTTGCGCGGCGTGCGCGCCGTTCCTCGCGCATCGCCTTGAGGGCGCGCACGCGGCCCTCGTTTCGGGTGCGGCGCGCCTGTATTCCCTTTCGAATCCAGATCTCTTCGCGCGCGAGTTTTCTGTCGAATACGGCGTCCTGTTTCGCCTCGGCGGCCAATTGTTCGGTGCGGCGACGCAGGAACGTGGGGTAATCGCACTCCCAGGAGGTGAGCTGTCCGCGGTCGAGATCGATGATCCGGTTGGCGAGGTCGGCGAGGAAGGCGCGGTCGTGCGTGACGAAGAGGAGGGCGCCGGCCCGTCGTTTCAGAAAATCCTCGAGCCATTCGATGGCCGGGATGTCGAGATGGTTGGTTGGTTCGTCGAGGATCAGAAGCGTCGGCTCCGTCACGATGCAGCGTGCGAGGAGCACCCGGCGGCACATTCCAACCGAGAGATTCGAGAACAGCGCATCGCCATCGAGGTCCATCTCCTGGAGGGCTCGATCGACGCGGGGTGGAATTTCCCATTCCGGCAGGGTGTCCGATTGTGGAGCGTCGGTCAGGATCTCGCGCACGGTACCGTCGAGTCCGGGCGGCAGCGATTGCGGGAGCGCCGCAACCCGCGTGCCCGCGAGGCGCTTGATCTCACCGGAATCCGGTCGAATCTCCCCGTTGATCAGGCGCAGCAGGGTCGTCTTTCCCGCGCCGTTTCGCCCTACGAGAGCGATTCGATCGGAGGCGCCGATCTCCAGCGAGATCGAGTCGAGGAGCGCGGGCCCGCCGTAGGCGAGGGTGACGTTGCGGAGCGATAGCATGGATGCTCCCGGTTGTCTCCGCCATGCCGGGTGTTGGCCAGTCAAATCGCCTGCGCGGATGCTCTCACCATCCGAACGGGTCGGAGCGCTGCCGAATCCGCGCCGTCTCGGGTCGAGGAACCGGTGCTTCTCCGTCTCCTGAAGCTGTCACTTTTGACTCGCCTTTTGGGTCATATCGAACACAGTCGCCGTCGCGGACGACGGTTGCGCGCGACTGATCCTGGTCGCTGCATCCCAGGCTGCAAATGTAGCACCATCGACAAAATCAGCTCATGCTTAACATCGCACTATTCGGCCCTCCCGGTTCGGGAAAGGGAACGCAATCCCGCAAGCTCATCGAGGCGTACGGGCTGGTGTACATCTCCACCGGCGATCTCCTGCGCGAGGAGTTGCAGGAGGGGAGCGAGCTCGGGCGTCAGGCGCGCGAGATCATCGAGAAAGGGGGACTCGTCAGCGACGAGATCATCGTTCAAATCATCGAGAAGAAGATCGAGATGAACGCCGAGTCGAACGGGTTTCTCTTCGACGGGTTTCCGCGGACGTGGGTACAGGCGTACATACTCGAGGGGCTGCTGGTCCGGATGCATACCGAGCTGATGAGCTTGTTCAGCCTGCAGGTCCCGGAAGAGGAGTGTTTGAAGCGGTTGCTCGAGCGAGCCCGGACTTCCGGGCGCAGCGACGACACCGAACCGGTGATCCGCTACCGGCTCCGCGAGTACCAGGAGAAGACCGCTCCGGTGGCCGAGTTCTACGAGGAGAAGGGAATATACGATCCGGTGGACGGGACGGGTGAGGTCGACGCGGTATTCGGCCGAATTCAGGCGTCAATCGAGTCGATGCTCCGGAAGAAACGCCTGAACGTGGTGCTGCTGGGATATCCCGGTGCCGGGCGCAGCACGCAGGCGCGCATGCTCGCAGAACGGTACAATCTCGGCTACCTCTCGACCGGTGAGCTCTTGCATGACGAGGTCCGTCGCGAGACGAATGTCGGAAAGCGGATCGCGACGATGCTGGAGCGGGGTGCGCTGGTGCCGGATGAGATTGTGATTCGGTTGATCGAAAGGGAACTGCGCAGCCATCCCGAGTCGAACGGATTTCTCTTTCAGGGCTTTCCCCGCACGGTTGTTCAGGCGTACATTCTCGACGGATTGTTGCTGAAGCAGGGATCGTCCGTGTCTCTGATCCTCGACATCGAGGTCCCTCACCTGGAACTGGTGAAGCGGTTGGCGAAGCGGGCAGAGACCGATCGAGCACGGCCGTACGACCGGTCGACCGACACGATTGTGCAACGACTGGAGGAGCACCAGCGGAAGACAGTCCCGGTTGCCGAGTATTACGGCAAATCGCGCCTCATCTACAAGGTCCCGGGAAGCGGGCCACCGGATGAGATCTTCAAGAAACTGTGCATCTACGTTGAGGAGGCGTTCAAGCGGGTTCGGTAACGCGCCCGTGTTTGCGCACGGCCGCCGGATTCGAGAATATCGCTGCGCTGCTCGAACAGCTTGTCGAGGCGGTTGCGGAGGGCGGGGACGCGATTGGGATCATCGAGCTGTACGGTCACGGTCGAGAGCAGTCGGATGAGCCCGTGGTAGTCGTCGAGCGAGATGTACTCCGGTTCGATCGCTCCGGTTGTTTCGTTCATGTTGTGGTAGTTGCCGAGCGGCAGGCAGAGACATGTGGCGGTGTAGCCGAGCTCGTGGAAGGCGCCGGCCTCGCAGACGCCTCCGGGCATGAGCTTACGCTGCCAGCGGAACGATTTGTCGCGTCGTGCGATGCCCTCGGCGATGCGGTCGATCGCGTAGGTGAGGCGGTGGTGGAAGATGGTGGAGCGATCGCCGACGCGAACAATCGGACCGCCGCCGATTGGGGACTCAGGAAAGCTCTTGCTGTTCTCGAGGGCGATGATGCGGGCTGACTTTGGGATGAAGCCGGCTCGGCAGGCGCCCATCGCGCCGATAAACCCGACCTCTTCGGCGCGGGTGAGCAGCACGCGCAGATCCGGTCGGCTTTTGAGGCGTTTCCGGTTGACCGTGTCGAACGCTGCGAGCGCGGCGGCGACGGCGGCAAGGTCGTCGCATGCGGGAGCGTGGAGGTGTCCCTTCTTGACGGTTGGTGGGGGCAGATCCCAGGTCATCACGTCCCCCGGTGCGGCATCGACCGGCGCGTCGAATGTGGCGGTGACCTCCTGGAATCGGCGCTTGGGGGTGCGAGGGCGGAAGCTCGTGATTCGACCGATACGCTCGGTTCCGTGAGCGGGGTGCAGACGAACCGCGGTTGCGCGGAAGTAAGGATCGCGTACCCCGCCTCGGAACTCGGCCTGGACGGTTTGTCCACGGGCCGACTGCACGACGAATGCCGGGTGGTCCATGTGGGCTTCCAGGATGATGGGTCGGCCGCGTTTTGGGTCCCTGCGGCTGAGCATGAGGTTGCCGTAGCGGTCGCGTCTCAACTGCACGGTGGGCCTCTCCGCCGTCCATTGCTCGATCCATCGGCTCACTTGTTGCTCGCATCCCGCCGCCGTGGGAAGGCCGGTGAGTTCGCGTAGTATGGATTCATGTTTTTGTTTCATTTCTTCTCATCCGTCATCTATACCGGGGAGCAGGTGGCTGTGAATGTCGATTCCCTCCGGTGCTGTTGTATTCATCTTCACGTTATTCTGTGGACGTGTCATTGGTCATCCGGGACGGAGCAGCACGGCCCGCGGGCCGCCGCCGGTCGACTCGAGGTGGATTGTGCCGCCGCCCGTAACGGACGTCACTTGGGTCCAGGTCGATTCCGGGATGGCGAGCCACTCGATGGTGAACCGGCGTGCGGGAGCGGCGGAGAGATCAAGGGAGACGGAGCTGTCGTCCGGAAAGTAGATGGCGTAGACGCGGCCCGCGTCCGCAAGGCAGTATGCCTCGTCCGGATCCCGGTCGGTGAGGAGACCGGGCGACGGCGTGCAGGCGACGATATCGATCGCGTCGGCGAGCATGCGCATGCTGCGAATGTGCGCCTGTGCTTCCGGGTGCAGTCCGAGGCCGTGAAAGCTCTTCTGGTCGTGTTCGGCGACGCCGCCCAACCCCTCGAGCGGGTGGGGACGGTGGAACCGAACGGAAGCACATCCGCCGAAAACATTGCGCCAGAACCGCCGGCCGGCCTGAACGTGGACGCCCTCTTCGCGGCTGTAAATCTTTGTGTTGTTCATCGGGCGTGGTCCGTGTTTCCCGAGGAGGGTCCGGCACTGTATGACACGTTCCCAGTGGATCTCGCCCAGGCCGATGGTGTCGCTGTTGTTCTGCGAGATGTCGACGAAGCTGTAGCGGTCGGGATCAAGATAGATGTGCATATGATCCTCGGCGGTGAGGTCGTTGTTGCGGCGCATGTCGGTGGTGTGGACGGTGCGCCCTGCTTCATCGGCCCGCTTGCGGATATGCTCGATCCAGTACTCGCTCCACGCGACCGGTTCGCCGGTCTCATTGTTCATGCAGTAGAGTACATGGGGATAGCGGAGGGTATGCGACAGGATCCGGTCGATGAACGCCTGCTGCGGGCTCGGCTGGATGTCGTCGCCGATCGGATGTGGGTACTCGTGGGCCGGTTGATTGGTCATTCTTGGAGTGGAATGCGACAGAATCCCGTAATCGAAGCAAGAGTTTTGGGCCTTGCCGTGACGCCATCTTCAGACACAAGCATTTCCGCACTCCGGGCCGGCTGGCCGGTACGGGGATCGGCCCGGGTCAGATCTCAATCGGATCGGGTTGGCGCTCCGGTTCGATTGAGGGTAGTGGGCGGATCAGGTCGATTCGCCCCTCCTCGTCGAGATCGAGAATCAACGCGGTTATCGCCCAGTCGCCGGCCTCCCGGGTCGCCGTCGTGTACACGGTACCGTGTCCCTCCGGTCCGCGCACCATGAATCGGAGATCCGAACTGCCGCTCCCGCCGCTTATATTGATGCTCCCGCTGACGAGAAATCCCGCGCGTATCGGGCTTCCGATCGCGGTGACCACGGCGTCGTCTGCGCGGACCTCCTCCATGGCCATCCGGTACGGGGTGCTCATCTTCATCGACCCCATGACCACGGTGAAGAGCGCCGGAAAGAATCCTAGAACCGCGCAGGCCACGATCACCCCGGCGATGGCCCAGCGGCGCTGCGTCTTCCGGAAGTCGGCGACGCTCCGCCAGTAGCGATTGCGCCATGCCCATTCATTGCCCTTTGCGCCGAGCACGAAGGGCATCACGAAATTGATCACGGGCACGAACATCAGCAGGGCGATGTAGGTGCTGTTTCCAATTCCCCAGATCCAGTTGAGAAAGAATGCGCCCCAGTTCCATCGGCGCAGCTCCCGTGGCAGGGAGGAACGCGGCCCCTGGCCCGAGTTATTTTCGGGGCTATAAAAGGCCGGCGGAGAATGATCGCTCATGGCGGATATCGGTGGCGCCTTGCCCTCCGATGCGATCTCAATTGGCGTGGATCGGAATACCTAATCTACGGATCCGGCAAGGGGGCGAATTGTGATGATGTCTTCCTCGGTGACGCCCAAAGTTTCCGCGGCGCTGGCGTGGTTGCGTGCGATGCGAAGCTTGTCTTCCCAGTTCAAAAACGCGACGCCCGAACCCTCTGGAACGTCCTCGTACGTGGTCGCCCAGGTGACTTCGAGGGTATTGCCGTTCGCTTCGACCTGAAAGCGGTCGCCCTGGGCGAGGCCAATCCGGTTGAGATCGGCTTCGGTGAAGACCGTATCCAGATTCCCATACGGCGGGTGAATCTCGTTGATCGCGCCACTTGCGGCACCGTCGGCGAATACGACCCCGGCCGACGGGGAGCCTTCCGGATCCGGCGCATCCGATACGGTACCGGTATCGGGGGCACATGCGGTGAGCAGCGTGCCGGCAATAAAGACGGCTGTGAGACGCGTAATGAGATGGTGCATGGGTACAACGGAATACCGTAACCGGCCGAATGGTCAATCTCCAATGCCCTGAGTTGCATCCGGCTATCTCCGATTACGCTCCGGCGATTCGGGGGTAGCGCATCGGCTCGCGCTGCATTTCGGCGTAGGCGTAGCGGAGGAGGAGGTCGCCTTTCAAGGATTGGGCTTCCGGGTCGTTCCAGAGGTTGTTGCGTTCCTCCGGATCGGATTGGAGGTCGAAGAGTTCGCCGTACGGCTGGTCGCGCCAGAGCGTGATCTTGTATCGTTCATCGACATACGTTCGCAGGTGCAGGGTGTTCGGCTGGAATCGGTGCTCGCAGAGGGCGTGGTCGCGGGCGAATTCCGACTCGCCGCGCCACACGCGGGTCTGATCGACCCCGGTCATTGTCCCCGGGATCTCCAGTCCGGCGGCGGACATGAGCGAGGGAGCGAGATCGACCAGGGATTGGATCGCATTTGAAGCGTTGCTCGTCTCCCGTTGGCCGGGAACGCGCGCGATGAACGGGACGCGGATGACGTCCTCATAGTTGAAGATCGCCTTGGCCGTCAGGCCGTGCTGCCCGAGGAAGTGACCATGATCGCTGGTGAACAGGACGATGGTGTTGTCTGCGAGGCCGAGTCGGTCGAGCGCATCCAGAATCCTCCCGATCTCTCGGTCCATGAGGGTGATCATGCCGTAGTAGCAGGCCATGTCGGCCCGGAGCTGATCTTCGTCGTGGAGGTGGGAGTGGCCGCCGTGGATGCCGAATCCGTTCTCGTTCAACAGAGAGAAATCGGCTTCGCCGGGCGGTTTTCTCGCCTCGCGGTGCCACGGTGTCATGCGGTCGAACTCGGCGGGAGCGTAGCGTCCGATCGGCATATCCTCCAGCTTGTACATGCTGGCGAACGGCTCGGGGACGGCGTAAGGCGGATGCGGATCGTGGAAACTGGCCCACGTAAAGAACGGCTGACCGGCGCGGACCGCCGCTTCGATATTGGCGATGCTCCGTTCGGCCGTCCAGACGGAGTAGTGCAACTCCTCCGGGAGCGCCCATGCGCGGTCGCGGTTGCCCGGTTGGTTCGAGGTCGAGTAAGGTGCTTTGGGTGACTTCGAACCCCCCTCGTGCGTGCCGGGTGGCGGCACGAAGTACTCGCGCCAGTCGTGCAGACCGTTCTCCTCGAGCCAGATTGCGTAGTGCTGGCCGGCGTGCGATTCGTTGGCGTGGTTGCGAGCCAGTTCGACCCGGTCAAATCCGTACCACGGCCCGGTGAACCCCCGCCAGAAGTCGAGGTCGCGGAGAATCGGCTGGCACTCGACGCTGGTTTGAGTGGGATTGGTTGCAAGCGGATGAAAATGGGCTTTGCCGACGAGGTGCGTGGCGTATCCGGCCTTCCCGAGGTGCTCTCCGAGCGTGGGAATGGTCTCGTCGAGTTTCGTTCCGAGCGACCATGCTCCGTGCTGGGAGGGGTACATGCCGGTGATGATGGAGGCCCGGGTGGGGGTGCAGGTGGGGTTGGGACAATACGCCCGATCGAAACGCGTACCAATGGCGGCAAGGCGATCCAGATTGGGTGTATCGATGCAAGGGTTGATGGCGCCGAGCGTTGTCCAGTGCTGCTGGTCCGAGGTGATGAGCAGGATGTTCGGCGGTGCGTGGATGGGGGTGGCGCGTTTCTCAGGCATGGTGACTCCGGAGATGTCGTGATGAAATCACCTCGGTCGATATTCGGTAATGCAGACCGGTTTGGGAACGTGTGCCTCGGCGCCGGTGGCGCGCAGTTTCCCGGATTGGCGATCCCGTTCGAATAAGACGATGTTGTCGTTGTCCCGGTTTGCCACGAACAGGTGCGTCCCGGTTCCGTCGATGTAGAAGTTCCGGGGGTGTCCTCCCCGGGTCGATTCATGGCCGACGGTGGTCAACCTTCCGGTCTCGGAATCGATATCGAAGATCACGATACTGTCATGGCCGCGGTTGGAGGCGTAAAGAAACCGGCCGTCCGGGGATATGTGGATGTCGGCGGCTGAGCTTGCTTCCTGGTGATTCTCGGGAAGCATAGAAAGACGTTGAATCGGGGAGAGCGCGCCCGATGCTGCTTCCATTGCGTAAGCTGCCACCGTGCTGGAGAGTTCCTCCGCCGAATAAGCGAATGGACGATCGGGATGAATGGCCAAATGCCGCGGACCGGATGCCGGGGCGGATTCGACGAATGGGGGTTCTGCGGGTTCCAGGGTGCCGGCTTCACGGTTCAGGGAATAGATCCGTATCTGATCGATCCCGAGGTCGGAAGCGTAGACATAGCGTCCGTCGGGCGACGGGATGGCCGAGTGCATGTGGGGCGCTTCCTGCCGCTTCGGATGCACGCTGTTCCCGTGATGTTGAATCAGGTCGGAGATGCTCCCGAGGCTGCCGTTGTCCACGATCGGGTATACCGCGAGGCTGCCGGCGCCGTAGTTGGATACGAAAGCGAATGCGCCGTGGGGATCAACACTGATGTGGCATGGCCCGCTTCCCTTGGTCGATCGAGTGTTGAGGACTGTGAGGCGGCCGGACTTCGGGTCGATGCGATAGGCTGCGACGGTGCCGCCGGGGTCGTTTGCGGTTGATTTGGCGCCGCTGACCGAATAGAGGCAAGGGATCGCCGGATGCAGGGCTTGGAACGAGGGCGCGGGCAGGTCGGGGACGTTTGCGATGTGCTCGAAGACCAAACGGGTGCGATCGAGAGTGAGGATGTGCATTCCCGAATCGTCGAATGAACCGATGTAAAAAATTTCCATGTGTCGAAGAAAAGCCTGCTGGGGATTATGCTGTGGTGTCGGGTCTTGCTCCCGCTCCGGCCTGGCGAACCGAACCGGGTGTGACCGGCTTGCCGGTTGCGGTGCTTTCGATCGCGGCGAAGCAGAGGGCGAGGCTGCGCAGGTTGTTTGCCGCGTTGTTGCCGGGTTCGCGATCCTCCTCGATGGCGCACAGCAACTCGCCCATCGAGCCCGCGAATCCGTCGGGGAACCAATTGCCTGCGAGGCGCGGCCGGGAGGTGCCGCGCGCTGTACGCAATGCGATGCGCGACGCGTCGCAGACCTTACCGGTGGCCGAGTAGGCGCCCTCTGTTCCGATAATCGATAGAGACTCCTCATTGGTGTGCAGGGTGTGGCCATTGAACGCGAGCGAGGCGAGACCGTCGCCGTAGTCGACGATCGCGTGCGCCGCCAAAGGCGAACGCAACTCCTGGCCGCGGAGATGTGCGGTCGTGGCGAAAACGGAAGCGGCATTGCGCTCCCCAAACAGGCAGGCGACGAAATCGAACCAATGAATCGCGAAGTCGTACAGGATGATATGGTGGATGCGCTCGAAGGGCGTTCCCTTGATCCAGGTGTGATTCCAGTTCAGGGAAATGTTTACTGTTTGGATCTCCCCGAGGACGCCGGCGGTCGCCGCTTCCCGCGCGTATGAGAGATACGGCGCCCAACGGCCGTTCTGATTGACCGCGACGCGGCGTTTTTTGCGTTTCGCCAGCTCGACGAGCGCTTCTCCCTCGTCGAGATCGAGCACAAACGGTTTCTGACTCAGAACATCCTTGTCCGCTTCGAGCGCGTCGCGGATCAGGGGAAGTCGTTCGGCGGGATGCGTGGCGATGTCCACCACATTGATATCCGCCCGCTCGAGGAGCCGGCGGTGATCGGAGATGACCGCTGCCTTCGGGAAGAAGTCTTTCCGCTTGGTTTCAGCGCGATCGGTGTCGGAGTCACACAACGCGACGACGTCCCAACCCATTTTCTTATAGGCGGCGAGGTGCTGGACGGTGATCCCGCCGCATCCGATCAAGCCGATCGTCGGACGGAGGCGTTTCGGTTTCGGGGGTTCGTATGGGAGGCGCGGCGCCGGCACCGTTTTTTCGGATGCGACGGCGGTCTTGCTCGCTCTGCTATTCCTTGCTGGAGTCGATTTTGTCATGGTCTGTAGGTGAAGAATTCCGAGCGGCGCGAGTCCGGTGGCCCGCCTCCCAGATCAGCCCGAGTGCGGCGAGGGCGAGAAGGGTGTTGTAGAAGAGATGGGTGGCCAGGTTGGGAAAGACGAGCCAATCCCCGAAACAGCCGCAGTCGAGGTCGAAGCCGCGGACTTCCGCGGAAATCAAGGCGCCGATGAACACGACGCTCAGGAGAGCCAGCCAGGCGCAGGCGCCACAAAACAAGCGGCGGGTGAAGACCGATACGGCCGCGAAAATCTCGAGCCACGGCAGGAAGAAGGCCGTGGCCCAGGCGAGGGGGTACGGCAGAATCTGAAAGCTCTGCACGTCGAGCAGAAATCGGTCGGGAGAGGCGACTTTGAGCAGGCCGGCGACGAGGTAGGTGCCGCCGAGCAGGACCATTGCGGCGATGACCGGGAGCCGTCTCATCGCTGTGCCCTCTTCCACTCTTCCCAGCCGCCGGCGAGATGGTGGAACGTTCCGATATCCAGCTCGCGGCGCAGGCGATCGGCAACCGCTTTGCTCGCGAGACACGCGGTTTCACCGCAGTAAACGACGACCGGTAAGTCGGGATCCCAGACTTCGAAGAATTCGAACAACAGTGTGTCCCATTCCGTCTCATTGAGCAGGATCGCCCCCGGGATGTGCTCGTTCTCGTAATCCTCCCGGTTGCGCGCGTCAACCCAGAGCACCGGCTCGGGGACGTTCGCCAGCAGGATCTGTCCGGCGTCGGGTTTCCCCTCAGCGTAACCGGGTGCTCGCGGGTGCAACAGCGCAGTTCCGAGCGCGGCGAGTGCGGCGATGAGAAAGAGTGTAACCGCCTCGCGCGCGAGTTGCCCGCCGGGGAATGCTGCGCGGACGTGTGCCATACCATTCAGAGGTAGTATTTGCCCAACTCACCGACCAGGTAGTCGCGCACCTCGTCAACCGAGTCGAATATGTGAAAGAGGTTGATATCTTCCTCCGAGATGACTCCCCAATCCACAAGCGCCTGGAAATTGATCACCTCGTTCCAGAATTTGGAGCCGTACAAAACGACGGGGACATACTTCGTGGCTTTTTGCGTCTGGATCAACGTGAGCATCTCGAAGAGCTCGTCCAATGTGCCGAACCCACCCGGGAAGACGACAAGTGCTTTTGCCAGGTAAAGAAACCAGTACTTGCGGACGAAGAAGTAGTGAAACTCGAACCCAAGGTCGTCGTCGGCGTATTGGTTCAGGTGCTGCTCGAACGGGAGGCTGATTCCCAGGGCGACCGATTTCCCGCCGGCATCGCGCGCCCCGCGGTTGGCCGCCTCCATGATTCCGGGTCCGCCGCCGGAGCAGATGTAGAAGCGCTTGCGCGGTTGTGAAATCGTCTCGAGAGACCAAGCCGTCAACTCGCGGGCCAGGCGTCTGGCGTCTGCGTAATAGGGCGCGGCTCGGGCGAGCCGGCGCGCCCGGTCGAGTTGCGATTTCTGTTCGCGCGACATGCTTTTTTCACGGCCGATCGCATCCTCGATCTCTTTGAGCTCACGGGAAGCGCCCTGGGGGTCCGGAATCCGCGCCGAACCGAAGAGCACGATCGTATTGTTGACCTGGTGCTTGCGAAACCGGATCGCCGGTTCGGTCAACTCGCACTGGATCCGGATCGACCGGGCGGCCGAGCTGTTCAGAAACCCGAGGTTATTGTAGGCCTTCTCCGGCTTTGGGAAATAGACCGCCTCCGCCTGGTGTTGGTCAGCGTCGGCGGATGACGGCGGGTCGGACGGGGTGATGGCGGCGGCGTAGTCCTCGGCGACCTTGCGGGTTGCGGGCGACGAGGGGAGATCGGGATCAATCTGCTTTTTCTTCGATTTCCGGTGCGCCTTTCTGCGGTCGGTGCTCATGTGCGATGCGGCTCTCGAATTCAATAGACACGCAGGCTCAGCGGAAGTCTCCGTGGCTGTTCACTCGGAAAATCGGTGACGAGCATCACACTGGTTGCGCTCCGGGACTCGGTTGAATTCGGGGTGGCGATCAGCTCGTAGGCGCGTCCCTTCTCGACTTCCTTGAGTTCCACCGTGAAATCCGAACGCGGGGGGGTGAGTACTTCGGTGATATGGATCGGCTCCGAATGGGCGACGCGAACCCGCACCGACTTGGGATCCGGGTCATCACCCACTCGCCAGTACAGCATCCGGCCGCTGAGTTCAATCAGTTCCGGAATTTGGACGCGGAGCGTCAGGTGGTGTTCGGGCGCCCGGGGATTGTCTGTGCGCACGCGCACGTGTTGTTGTTGTACCCCGCTGCGCGGTCCGGCCTTGAGGACCGCTTCGATCCGGCCGCTCTCCCCTGGCTCGTAATGCAGCTTTTCGAGTTCCGAGGTGGTGCAGCCGCACGTCGTGTCCATCCCGAGGATGGTGACCGGTTCGTCCCCTTCGTTCACAAAGGGGAAGTAAACGGGCACTTCGCTCGCGCCGGGCTCTGCGGTTACCGTGACCGAGTGTGCCTCAAACGCGAGCTGCGCCGCGAGCAGGCCGGGGGCGAGGAGGGCGCCAATTGCAAGGATGGATAGCTTTTTCATGGGAACGGAGAATGCTCGTCCGTGGACTACGCACATCATCGCCAGGACCGCAGGTTTGTCAAGCTGAGCGGGATGGCCGGCGGTGGCCGCGACCAAAGGCGGGCAGAAGGCGGTGGGGCCGCAGCCGATAAGGGCTGGTCCTACCGCCTCCTGACCAAGGCCGGGCCAAACATGGATTGTATGGATTTCCGCAGGATAAGGAAATCGGGTCAATCGACCACGTCGTCGGGGTCGGGCAGGAAGTAATCCAGCGGCCCGAAATACAATCGATACTCCGTGAACATCTCGCCGAGGAAGGGATGGTCCCAATCTCCGCGTCCAGCCATCGTACCGTGTCGGTCTTCGTAGCCGCGCCCGGCGCCGCGGATGCAGTCGCCGTCCTCACTGCCGTCCGGACCGAAGGCTTGGCCGTATACGGCCATTCCGAGGGTTGGGTGCGGTGGAGCGCAGGGATCCGGAACCGTCCACGCACCGAAATCCATCCACCGGTCGGTGTATTCAAAGAAGGGCTCGTGGTTGAAGATGCTCTGGCCTTCAATGAAGCGGAGGGCGATTGCCGCGCCGCGGAAGGTCTGTGAGAAGCAGCAGGTCTGGTAGACGGCTCCCGGAACTTCGCCGCCGTCAATGTAGCCGTGCGGGTCGCGGGCTGTCCGGGACCCACCGCCCCGGGTCTGGTTTTCCCAGTATGCGCGCGGTGTGGAGGGAGAGCCAAAGAGGGCCATTCCGGTGCGCTCGCTCCTGTAAACCCGATCTCCTCCCTCGCCCCAGATCCCGGGGTCCGCCGTGTCGACCGCGTTCTTCATGTGGTCATCGTCGAGCAGGAGTGCGGCGTAGACGATCGGGGTGACGGCGCCCTGGGTCGCCGCGCCGGTCCACGTCCGCCCCATCTCGAACATGTGGAACATGTCGATTCCGATCTGCACGTAGTTGATGACCGCCTGGGTCTTGTCCTGGCGGGGATAGTTCAGGTGGAGGGCGAGCGCCCCCTTGCCGGTCCGTCGCGACATCCCGGCGTGGTAGCCGGGCATGCTCATGCGTGGGTGTTTGTTGCGGGTCGACCAGCCGGTCCGGTGATGCACCCAGAGCCGTTCGAACCACCGCTCGACCTCGGCGAGGTGCTCGGGTGCGCTGGCGGTTTGGGTGACATTGGCGAGGAGGTCGAGGCGAAGATCCTCGACGAAGTAGTACGGCTTGTCGTCTCCGACATACGGTGGGCGGAAGACCGCGCGGCCCTCGCCGGGCGGCACCTCGTCCACCACGGTCAGCACGGCGGCACTGTCGAGGCACTGCGCCTGTTCGTGACAGAAGTTGCCGGACATGGGCGGATCCTCCACGGAGACGGCTTTGACAATCGACTCCCCCGGCACCGCTTCATAGGGAAGCGAGGGAACCAGGCTGGAGTCGAAGCTGCGCAGCCAGGCGTCGTACGGGATTTCGTTTATGTCCGGATTCGGTCCCCACCCGTGGCGTTCGCCGGTGTAGTCCGGGGAGATGGCGTTGATCGTGACCGGACCGACGACCCAGTAATCGCCGTTGGCGAACTGACCGACCCGGTATTCGTCGTCGAACGTCCAGGTGATTCCATGACGGGTGATCTCCGAAGCCATGGGTCCGACCGGGGGTTCCTTCGTTTCGAAACGAAGGACGGGGCCGAGCGCGATTCGCCCGTCGGCGGCCGTGGAGCGAACCTGGAAGAAATGCTCGATGTCGGGACCGGATTCCAGGTCGGTCAGGACGATTCGGTGGAGCGTTGATCCTTCGTCGACGACCTCGCTGGAGGAGGGTAGGCGGTTTGGGTAGAGTTCATTCTTGCGGTTTGCGCGCGCGCCGTCGGTGGCGACGTTCCCCCAGACGCGGAAGGTCGTATCCTCGGTGGTATAATTGACCTCGGCGGTTGCCGGAGCGTTGGTGCGCCAGATGATCTCGGCAGAGTCGTGGGTGACATTGACCACGCCGATCTCCATTGCTGCGAACGGACCGTAGCGATTGAGGATCCAGTCGGGATCCTCGGAATCGGCGCCATCGGTTGATCCGAGTTGTCCGTGGTTACCCCGACCGGAGGCGTCGTATACCGTGGCTCCGCTTCCTTCATCCATCCGGTACTCCGCGATCTTCCCGGTTTCCGGACCATGGATCGGGCCCTTGATTCCCGCGGCGATTTGCTCGGCGGTGCGGGCGCTCGACCAGATACGCACCGCATCGATGTCGCCTGACCACGGGCGCGATCCGGTCTCGTCGGGATTGTCGCCGATCCACACCGGAACGCCGGCGCCGGGGGTGATCGGGCCGGTCGCCGGTGTGCTTCCGGCGAGCGCGCCGTTGATGTAGACATGCATCTGGGTCCCGTCGTAGACGCCGGCGAGGTGATTCCACTGGTTCTCGGCAATGGCGGCTCCGGGGTCGGACTCGAGCGTGTGTGTGGTTCCGCCGGTTTTTACCCGGAAGCGGAGCCGAAACTCGCCTTCGCGTTCCCGGGTGCTGAGCATCCAGTAGTGATCCTCGGTGGAAGTCCCCGACGCCTTCGAGATGACTCGACAATCACCCTGCGGGCAGTTTGTCAGATCGGAGGCGCGCACCCACGCTTCGAGCGTGAGGGCCGAGCCTTCGACATCAAGGTTGCCGAGCGAGACGCGATCGCCGGCGCCGTCAAAACGCAGGTACGTGCTGTCGGCGTACGGGATCTCCAGATCGGCCGCCCGGAGCGTCACCTCCCGGTGCTCGGAGCGGTTCCACGCCTCGTCCATCGATGCGAGATCGAAGCGAAGGGTGCGCCGGACGGTCTCCTGGCCGGGATCGCCGAAGCCGTTGCGCACAAGCCAAACCGGCGTCGTCCCTCCCTGCACCGAATCACCGGCGAAGAGCGCGAAGCGTGAATCCCAGTTGCCGCCGGGGTACTCGACGCTCAGCAGGAGCTCGCGCTCGCGCACGGCCGAAGCGACGATCGTCACCGGATCGGTGGCCGGATCGGGTTGATCGGCCGCCCGGGCGATCGGCTCGCCGTGGAGCGCCTGGCGCAGCTCCTTCTTGAGCGAATACATGCCGTCGACAAACGCCCAGGTGAAGATCCAGTTGCCGAAGTCCTCGTGGTGCCACATCCAGCCGAAGGTATGCGAGTAGTACCAGTAGCTGCCACCGCCCGCCTCGATCGCGTAAAGCCATTGCAGGTCGGCCTCGTACTTCCAGTTTTCCACTTCGTAGATGAAATTCAAGCCGCTCTGGGCCTGCGCGGCGCCGGCCGGCGCCAGCAGCAGCGCAGCAAGCAACCCGAGGATCGCGAACCGGCCTCGCATGCCGCGGGCCGGGAGTTGATGAAAGGAGAGGGATGTCATGCTCATGGTTTGGTATTCTTTAAACGTTGGGAGTGCGGCGCCGGGTTGCGCGCGCGCAAACGATCTAATTCAAGTCCAGGAAGGGGAAAAGCGACTCGGTCGATCGCGAAAATTGCGCCGGATGCCGCTGTTCGAAGTCCGATGGTTTCAACGCATGCGGCCGGTGTCAACGGGAATCCAGACTTGCATCCCTGTCCGGCCTCCCGTCCCGTGAGCCGCGGTGCGCAAAAAAAAGCCGCCTTCCGGAAATCCGGAAGGCGGCATGCAAGTTGTAGTATGTGGACGCGGCGCGGGCTGCGATCAGCGCGTCGCTTCGTCCAGGATGTCGCCGAGATTGGTGAGGTCGTCGCTGCGGAGGTTGTCGTAGGCGGCGGCTTCGGCGGCGAGCTGGGACTCGTCGTAGTTGGCGGCTTTGATGGAGAGACCGATTCGGCGATCATCACGGTCGATTTTGATGACGCGCGCGGTGACCTCCTGCCCCGCTTTGAGGACGTCCTTGATTTTTTCGACGCGCTCTTCGCTGATCTGGCTGATATGGACGAGGCCGTCGATTCCGTGTTCCAGTTCGACGAATGCCCCGTAGCTGGTGATCTTGGAGACCGTTCCGGAGACCACGTCCCCGATCTTGTAATGCGTTTCGATTTCGCTCCAGGGATCGGTCATAAGCTGTTTCATGCCGAGCGAGATCCGTTGGTTGTTCGGATCGACATCGAGGACGGTGGCGTCGACTTCATCGCCCTTTTTCACCACCTCGGAGGGGTGGTTGACCTTGCGGGTCCAGGACATGTCGGAGACGTGCACCATGCCGTCGATCCCCTCTTCGAGTTCAACGAATGCGCCGTAGCTCGTGAGGTTGCGAACCTTTCCGCGCACGCGGGCGCCGACGGGGTAGTTGTGGCGAACCATGTCCCAGGGATTGGGCTCGAGCTGGCGCACGGAAAGGGAAATCTTTTGATCGTCCTTCTGAATGCCGAGGACCACGGCGTCGATTTCATCGCCGACCCGCAGCACTTCGGACGGTTTCGCGATCCGCTTAACCCACGACAGCTCCGTGACGTGGACCAGTCCTTCGACGCCTTCCTCGAGTTCGACGAATGCGCCGTAGGGAACGAGGTTGACGACTTTTCCGTGGACGCGAGCGCCGACCGGAAAGCGGTTCTCAATGCCTTCCCACGGGTTCGGTGTCGTCTGTTTGAGGCCGAGTGAAACCCGTTCGCGATCGCGGTCGACTTCGATGATCATAATGTCGACTTCCTCGCCGACCTTGAGCATTTCGGTCGGATGGGAGATCCGGCCCCAGCTCATGTCGGTGATGTGGAGCAATCCGTCGAGCCCGTCGAGGTCGATGAACGCTCCGTAGTCGGTGATATTCTTGACCGCTCCGCGCCGGATGTCCCCCGGTTTGATCGAGTCGAGGAGAGTGCGGCGTTTGGCCTGTCGCTGTTCCTCGATGAGTTCGCGGCGGGAAACAACGATGTTCTTCCGGTCGGTGTTGATCTTGAGGACCTTGAAATCGTAGGTCTGGCCGACGTACTGATCGAGGTTCTTGGGTGGCTGAATGTCGATCTGCGATGCCGGCAGGAACGCGTCGACGCCGATGTTGACGATGAGCCCGCCCTTGACCTTGGCGCGCACCCGTCCGGAGACCACGGTCCCTTCCTCGCACTTGGAGAGGATGTTCTCCCAGTTTTTCTTCTGCTGGGCTTTGTCGTAGCTCAGCACCGGGTTGCCATAGCGGTCTTCGAGGCGTTCGAGAAAGATATCAATCTCGGATCCGATCTGCAATTCGCCCGGTTCAAGGAACTCGTGGGCGGGGATGATCCCCTCTGCCTTGCCGCCGATATCCACGACCACGTCGTTTTCGCGGATCTCGGTGATCGTCCCCTTGATGATCTGACCTTCCTGAAGGTTGTCAAACTGGCTCTGCGCCAGCAGCTCTTCCATTACGGAGGAAGCCATATATATTTATCTCCTGTGGTACAAAGACCGGATCTGGAAGTGATCCGGTGCGCCATGGCACCGGTTCCCGACCCGGGTTGAGGTTCATATTACTGATGTGGTGTCATGCCCCGGTTTTTGGGGAAAGAGTTTGAGAATCTCACCTGTCGAGACCTGAAGCAAGGATTTTTTCACTCGAAGCGCAGGGCTTCGACGGGCTGGAGTCGAGCGGCTTTCCACGCGGGATAGAGTCCGAATCCGATCCCGATCGCAGAGCAGACGATCACTGCGACCGCGGTCCACGCCCAGGGGATGATGGGCGGTACGTCGAGGTACATGGCGACCGCGTTGCCGGCGATTGCCCCGGCCAGGATCCCGAGAGCCCCTCCGGCCTGGGCGAGTAGGAACGATTCGATCAGGAACTGGCGGAGGATGTCGTTCGCCCGCGCTCCGAGGCTCTTGCGAATCCCGATCTCCCGGGTCCGCTCGGTGACCGACACGAGCATGATGTTCATGATTCCGACACCAGCGGTGACGAGGGCGATGAAACTGATGAGCAATCCGCCGGTTCCAACAATTCGGGCGATTCGGGCGAAGGCCTCCCGGAGCGAGTCGTTGGAGTACAGATCGAAATCGTTCGGTTGTTCCGGTTCGAGGCGACGGACGAGCCGCATTGCCCCAATCGCGACATCCTGGGTCCCCGCGAAAAGCTGGTTGCTCCCAGCCTGGACGGCGAGGTTCACCGAACTCCAGCGTCGGGTGTGGCGCTGGAGGAAGCGGGGAATCGGGATCAGCGCGACGTCGTCAAAGGACTCGCCGAATGCCTCGCCTTTGCGGTCGAGTACGCCGGCGACCTCGTAGCGTCCGCCCCCGAGCGTAATCGTGCGGCCGATCGGATTCTCATGGGGGAACAGGGATTCGCGGAGGGCATCCCCGATGACCGTGACCGGCCGGTTGAACTCGAGATCCTCGGGGGTGATATTGCGGCCGAACCGGATGCTGTAGTTGTGCGTGGTGAGGTAATTTTCGTTTGTCCCGACGAGGCGCAGACTGCGCGGAGTCCGCCGGTCGCCGTAGCTGCCGCGCACGGATCCGTCCGAGATGTGCATCGTAACGGAAAGCTCGTGGTGGGCCATCGCCTCCTGGAACCGGCGCGCCTGCCTGTAGTCGATGATGGGACGGTGCCGGTAGTTCCACCATCCCTGGTTGATCATGATTGCCGGGAACCGGCTGATCTGAAAGACATCCGATCCAAGCTGGCTCAAGCCGGCGTCGATCGAGGAGCGGATGGCGGAGAGCGCCGTCATGACGCTGACCACCGAGAAGACGCCGATGGTGATCCCCAGCATTGTCAGAGCGGTGCGCAGCTTGTTCGATCCGAGCGATCCCCCGGCCATCCGCACCAGGTCGCCGGGACGGAGGGCACGGCGGGTTTGCGGGCGTACGATGCGGATCGGCGATTTCATTCGTGGCGCAGGGCGCGTGCGGGGTCAAGGCGCGCCGCCTGCCATGCTGGCGCAAAGCCCGAGCAGATCCCCGTGATCACGGAGACACCCAGTCCGATGAGCACCAGATCGATGCCGAAGACGGCGGGAAAGTTCGGGATTGTGAATCTAATGACGGCCTGTGCGCCTCCGGCGAGTGCAAGTCCGATGATCCCCCCGAGAAGGCAGATGGAAACCGCTTCGATGAGGAACTGAGTAAGAATGGCGCGCCGGGGAGCCCCGAGGGCGCGCCGGGTTCCGATCTCGCGCGTTCGTTCCCGCACGCTGACGAAAGTGATGTTCATAATCCCGATCGCCCCGACGAAGAGCGCGAGCCCGGTGATAAAGAGTCCGGCCGCGGCTACGCCGTTCTTGATCGGGTCGATCTGCTCCTCGAACATCTCCGTTTTGTTGATCTCGAAATCATCGGCCTCACCGGGGAGGAGACCTCGCACGCGCCGAACCGCGCCGGTCAGCTCCAGTTCCGCATCCGCTTTGTCGGCCCCCGGCCGGAGCTTGACCTGGTGTGCGACTCTCCACCGCGAGTTGTCGGTCTTGCGCAGCGTGTTGAGGGGAATCACGACCTGGTTGTCGAAACTGAAGAGCCCCAGGAATGATCCCTGGCGGGCGAACACCCCGATCACGGTCATGTTCCGGTTGTTGAGCCGAACGGATTCCCCGAGCGGTGAGATGCCTTGGAAGAGCGCTTCGGCGATATCGTGCCCGAGAACGACGACATCGCGCCCGGCTCGTTCCTCCACTTCGGTGAAAAACCGCCCTTCGGCGTAGGTTGCCGTCGCGATCAGGACGTAATCTGCCGTGGTGCCCCGGACGCGCACGCTTTCGACCGAACGGTCTCCGTGGGTGACGGTGCGCCATCGCTCGACGACCGGAACCGAGTGCATCAGCAGCGAACCGGGGGTCGCGGCGAAGATCCCGTTAAGCTCATCGGAGTCGCGATCCCGCATTTGGGGCCGGTTACGGTAGCGCCTCCAATCGTCCCCCACGCCCCGCCACGGGAACTGCTGCACGTGCAGGATATCGGTGCCGAGCATATCGAGCGAGTCCGAGAACCCTTTGTCGATCCCGCGGATCGCAGCGCCCATGAGGGTGACGGCGACGATCCCAATGATCACACCGAGCGCGGTGAGTCCGGCCCGGGTCTTGTGGACCCGCATCTGTTCCAGCGCTATGCGCCGGCTCTCATCCAGTTCGGTCAACCAGGCGCGCATGAGGGGGAAGGCTGCAATCGAATGGCGGGAAGCGGGGGGTGAGTATCAAGCACCCGGGGTTATGGGTTGGGTCGCGGTGCCCGCCACCCGTTTGGTGCCGGGGACGTCCGACGCCACGAGCCCGTCATGCAGGCGGACAAGGCGGCGGGCGTGGTGTGCGATGTATTCCTCGTGCGTTACAAGGATAATCGTGTTTCCGCGCGCGTGCAGTTGGTCGAACAGCTCCATGATCTCGGCGCCGGTCCGGGAGTCGAGATTGCCGGTGGGCTCGTCCGCGAGCAGGATCGCGGGCCGATTGACCAGAGCTCGCGCGATTGCGACGCGCTGACGCTGGCCGCCCGAGAGTTCATTCGGCCGGTGGTCGAGCCGGGATTCCAGTCCGACCTGCAACGCGATCTCGCGGGCGCGCTCGATCCGCTCTTCGCGGGAGACGCCGGCGTAGATCAGGGGGAGTTCGATATTCCGTAGGACGTCGGCGCGGGGGAGCAGGTTGAAGCTCTGAAAGACGAATCCAATCTCGCGGTTACGGATTCGCGCGAGTTGGTTGTCGTCCATCGCGGCAACGTCTTCGCTGTGAAAGCGGTACAGTCCCGACGTGGGTGTGTCGAGGCATCCGAGCAGGTTCATCAGGGTGGATTTGCCGCTCCCGGAGGGCCCCATGATCGCGAGGTACTCGTTGCGGCAGATCTCCAGATCGATTCCGTTCAATGCCGGCACCCGTGTCGATCCGAGATCGTAACTCTTGTGAACTCCGGCGAGGCGGATGATCGGGAGCGAGTGCCCTTCGGGTTCGTGGTTGTGCGACATGGTGTCGGAGATGGTGTGTCAGCGGCCGCGGCGGTCGGTAACCACCGCCGACTCCGATTCGCGGACCAGCGAGTCGTGATACAGATCGCGGGTAATCGCCCCGTAACTCCCCGAGACAATTTGTTCGCCTGCGCTGAGGCCGTCTTTGATCTCGATATGGGAGCTGTCGGCGATCCCGGTTTCCACCGCACGCAGCTGCACGCGTCCATCGTTCACCACGAAGACGACCCGCTGGAGATTGTCGCGTCCGCGGCGCCGGTTGCCCGCGGGGCCGCCGTTGTTCTCGGATCCGGAGGCAGCGGCGTCGGGCCGTGCTGCCTGTGCACCGGGCAGCTCGCTGCGTTCGCGGACGGTGACGGCCTGAAGCGGAACGGCGAGGGCGTTCTCCACCGTGTCGGTTTGAATGTCGGCAGACGCCGTCATTCCCGGCCGGATGGCGGGATCGAGTTCCTCCAGCCGGATGCGTACCTGGAACGCGGTGATCGCATCCTGCTGGCGCTCGCCGATGGTGATCGCGCTGCTGGCGACCTCGGCCACTCTGCCGTTGAACTCGAGAGCGCGCAGGGCGTCGACCGCGACGCGGGCCGGATCTCCCAGCGAGATCTGAACGATCTCATTTTCGCTGACCTCGACTCGCACCTCCATCGCGGTGAGGTCGGCGACGGTCAGGATCTCCGTCCCGGGGTTCATGCCGGTCCCGACGACCCGTTCTCCAAGTTCGATGTTGAGACGGGAGATCGTTCCGCCCATTGGAGCGTAGATTTCGGTTTTGGCGAGCTCCTCGAGCGCCTCATCGAGCTGGGTTTCCTGTTGGGCGATTTGAAACTCGGAACTCTCGAATGAAGCCTGCGCGACCTCGACCCGCGTGCGTGCGTTTTCGAGGTCCGAGCTGGACGCGAATCCGCGCTCGTGCAGGTTCTCGGTCCGGCGTAGATCCATCTCTGCCTGCAGCAGCTCGGCCTTGCGCTGGAGGCTGGTGCTGCGGGCGCTGCTGACGGCGGCTTCCCGCTGCCGCACCTTGGCCCGGTAGGTATCCGAGCGAATGCGCGCGAGCAGGTCGCCGCTCGCAACGCGCTGCCCTTCCCGCACCGGCAGCTCGACGATCTCCCCGGAGACCTCGGAGGAGATCTTGACCTCGACCACAGGGTGTACCCGTCCGGTCGCCGCGACCACGCTTGTGATGTTGCGCTCGCGCACCTCGTCGAGGATCACGGAGACGGGGCGCTCCTTCTGCAGCGCGACCCAACCGTAACCGCCGGAGGCGATGCAAAGCAGCAAGAGGGTGACCCAGATGAGGCGTCGTTTCAGCGATTTTTTCTTTCGGGGCATGGAGATCAGTCGATCAATTGTGAATCCTGGTCCCAGCGGTATCCGTGCCGGTCGAGTAACGTGCCGTCGAGCTGTGAAAGCCGGATGTCCGCCCGAAGCTGTTCGAGGAGGGCGTTCAGGTGGCGGAGTCTGGCTTCATCCCAGTCGCGCTGGGCTTCAAGCAACTCGCGGGTCGCGGAGACCCCGGCCGCGTACTTGGCCTCCTCCTGTGCGTAGACGCGTTCGTGCAGGTCGCGGCTGAACCGTGCCGCCTCTTCGCGATCCGCACTGGTCTCGAGGTTGCGCCATGTTCGCCGGATGTCCTGGTAGAGCGCGCTCTTATGGTCCATCAACTCCAGTTCGCTCTGCTCGCGCCGAATGTCGGCCTGGCGCATGCGGGCTTTTGCCTCACGCTGTCCCCATGGCATGGATACTTCGATCCCGAGACGCCACGAGTGTCCGTCCTGCTCGAGCGCCTGTTGGTAGGCGTTGCGAGCGGCGGTCTCGTCTCGCCCGAGAAAGCTGCCCGAGGCGACGAGATCCAGGGAGGGGCGGAGGTTGTTGCGCGCCACCCGGCGGTCGATCTCGCGGCGGCGGAGAAGCTCCTCCTGACGGGCTGTCCCGGGATCGCGGAAGAGCGCGCGCTCCCAGGTCTCTGAAAATCGGGGCACCTCCGGGGGGGCGTCGGGCAGGGCGACCACATAAAACCCTTCCACCTCGTAGGGGGTCGCGGCTTCCACCGAATCGAGGGGCGCCTCCAGCCGGCCGAGCTGGCGCAAGAGGCTCTCCCGTGCGTCCTCCAGCTCGCGCCGGGCGTCGATTCGCTCCTCCTGTCGCGCCGCCAGCGATGAGCGGGCCTGGAGCACGTCGAGTTCGGTTCCCAATCCGAGTTCCACACGAGCCCGGGCTTCTTCGACCAGGTTTTCGGCGAGGGTGACACTCGACTCGCGCAGGCGCAGGCGTGCATTCGCGTATGCCACATTCCAGTACGCGTTCTCGGTAGCGGCGAGAATCTGAAGAAATCGTTCGCGAAAGACCAGGCGGGACTCGCTGTAGCGGGATTCGGCGAGGCGCAAAGGGGCGAGGTTGACCACGCTCCCGCGGCCTCGCAGCAGCGGCTGCCGGAGGCTTGCCCCGATTCGCGAATCGTAGTCGAGGGTGACGATGTCGGTGCCCGCATCGGAATCGCGCCGGCTCAACTGTGTGTTCAGGCCGAGTTCGGTTCCGAGGGGCAATCGCTGGTTGATCCCCGCGCTGTAGTTGCGGTTATCGAGTTGGGTAGCCTGGGTCGCGGCGGCCACCGTCGCGCGTTCGGTCTGGCTGACGTTGCCGCTCAGCCCAATCCGTGGGTCGAAGGCGGCCGCCGCGGCTTCGATGTCCTGTTCCGCTGCGTACACCGCGTGCCGCTCGATACGCACCTGCAGGTTGTGCTCCACGGCTTCATCGATCGCCGCTTGCAGTGGGAGCAGCGGTTCCGATGTCGAGCGGTCCGCCGGCACATCTCCAGCGGCGTGAACGGCGCCGGCTGCGGACAGGAGCGCAATCAGAAGGCGCAGGGAACAGAGCGGCCGGGTTCGGACGGGCAGAGATCCAGTAGACATAATGTTCAGAAGGTGTCTGGGAGTGGTATGGCAGCCATGGACCGGTGGTAGCAAATAGCATACCAAACGGTCATCTGGTTGCATATATTGTTGGATTTCAAGTACAAAAATAACAAAGCGCACATCTCCGCGCGACGGATCTCACGCGTGGCAGGGGCGGTCCGCCAAGGTTTGGCGAGATCTGCCATGACCCGCGTGTTCACGCAGTTGTTCAATAAACCAAACCACGCCAAACGCTTGAAAGTTGCAAGGCTGCTGATCGAAATTCGGCACTCGGCCGGGTCGACTCAGGGAGCGAGCCGGTTGTGGATCCATTGTTCATTGTCGTCGAGCCTGTACTCAAATCGATCGTGCAGGCGGTTCTCGCGACCTTGCCAGAACTCATAGCGGGTCGGGTGCACGCGGTACCCTCCCCAGAACGACGGGAGCGGCACTTTGCCGTCGTGGAACTTGCGTTTCATCTCCTCGAGCTTCATCTCAAGGACAGCGCGGGATCGGATGATCCGGCTCTGCGGGGAGGCCCATGCGCCGAGCCGGTTCCCGAGCGGGCGCGTCATGAAGTAGCGCAACGATTCACTCTGAGAAATCCGTGAGGCCGTCCCCTCGATCACGACCTGGCGCTCGAGTGGCAACCACGGAAAGAGCAGGGAGGCCCGGGGGTTGGCGGCGATGTGTTCGGCCTTACGGCTCTCGTAGTTCGTGTAGAAGACGTAGCCGCGGGCATCGAACTGCTTCAGCAGGACGATACGCTGGGAGGGGCTGTTTTCGGCGTCGACCGTTCCGAGGATGCACGCGTTCGGTTCGAGCAGGTCCGCCTCCTGCGCCTGCCGGAACCAGCGCTCGAACTCCTCGTGGGGAGCGTCGGCGAGCGCGGCTTCGTCGATTCCGGCCCGGGCGTATTCCCTTCGTAAAGCGGTCAGGTCCATGGTGCAGATCCAAAGCCGGCAATCCCGAAACGTCAACCGGCAAGCAGGACGATTGAGTCCGTTTCGGTTTGCGCGGCGGAAAAAGGTGCGACCGGTGTCCCTCCGGCTCCGACGCTGCGTCTCCGAACGCTCGCGACGAATGATGTAAGCTATGCGGGCTGGTTTTCGAGGGCGATGATCGTTTTGAGGCTCCCGCCTTCCTCTGCGTCTTCGGTCCGGGCGCCGAATTTCTGAAACGTGCGGAGCATCGGGATATTGTCCCGGTCGACCTGGCCCCAAAGCGAGTCGAGGCCTCGGTTGCGGGCCGTCTCGATCAGGGCTTGCAGCAGTGTTTGGGCCATGCCGGTCCGGCGTTTGGTTTCCCGGGTAACGAAGGCGACCTCGGCGTTGCGTTCGTTCGGGTCAAGGTAGTAGCGGCCAACCGCATGCAGCACCTGTCGGGGGCCGTGCGTCTCGAAGATCCCCAGCGCAAGATCCCGATTCTGATCGACGCTCACCAACTCAAAGGCGCGCTGCCGTGTCATCCGACGCAAGGTAAATCCGTATCGCTGGTGCACGGTCTCCTCGGTGTGCGAGTAGAAGAACTCCTGAAGGCGACCTTCGTCGGCCGCCGTGAGCAGGCGCATCAGGTAGACGCCATCGCGCAGGTGAACGCGGCGATCGCGGAACCCTCCCTGTTCTGGATCGTAGGGCGGGGGAAGTGACCAGTAAGCGGGGAGCAGGTTGCGGGCGCGCGCCGCTTCGAGCAGACCATCCCGGTGGGCCGGGTCGACGACGCGGAGAATCTCCTGGGCCTTCTCCCGCACGCTGCGTCCCTTGAGCAGGGCGGCGCCGTGCTCCGTAACGATTGCGTCGGGCAGGTATGTAGCCCCGTGTTTCGTGAGTTCGGGAAGGATCCGGGAGTCGCCGCCGCCTTCGCCGGTCGCTGGAAGGCACGCGAGGATCATGCCGTCGCTGCGCTGGGCCGCGCCGAGCAGATAGTCGTCGGTGAAGGGAAGAGACGCCTCGCCTCCGAGCGAAACGGTATCCGGACTATGGATGCATGTGATGTCCGGCTGGCTCGCCACGGTGCGCGGATCGCAGGCCTGTTCCGCCGGGAAGAGGCCGATGTGCGGGTTGTTGTGTACAAACGTGTAGAGCGATCGACTCCCCAGACAGCGGGTTCCCACGGATTGCCCTGCGAGTCCGGACTTGCGGGAGTTGTCGGCGGCCCCCGAGGTGATCAGTCGTTGAAAGGCGTCTGATATCGTATGCGTGTGCACTCCCAGGCGGCGATGGCCATGCAGCTGGTCGAGCACCGCTTGCGCGGCGGGTTGGATGTCGGCGTGGAGGGTGGCCCCGTCCGCAATCCACTCAGCCGCAAACTTTCCGATCGTCTGGAGATCGAACGAGGGGGGGGCGGCGAGCGCTTCGGGCAGGAGATCGTCCGCCTCCAGCGCGTAAGCGATCTGCGAGACGTGAACGAATCCGCCTCCGGCGGTTCGCGGCATCTGGGGATTGATCTGGGCGATCACGAGTGTCGACCGCCTGCAGGCCGCATGGCTCGCTTCCACCTGCACGCCGAGTGAGCAATAGCCCAGCGGATCGGGAGGGGCGACCATGACCATCGCGCAATCCAGGGCCATCCATCCTTCCCGGAAAAGCGAAGGGACCTCCGAAGCTCGGACCGGAATGTAATCCTCGGCGTCGGGATGGTATCCCAAGCGAATGCTGTGCAGCGCCGCGGCAAACTCCGGGTCGCCCCATGGCGGCGGCCCCAGGAGGGAGCCGTGGACCATCTCGATATCGTAGCTCTCGAGCAGAGCCGGGCGGCCGAGGTCGAGCAGGCCGCGCGGACAGGCCGCACCGCCGCCGATGAATATGCGGCGACCCGGGCGCAGGAGTGTTTTGAAATCGGCTGGTTTGAGTCTGTTCACGTGGATTTCGTGCGTGCGGGGGGCACGGCGTTCGGAGCCGGACGCAATCGTAGGTTGCTTTGATAAACTTTGCCACGCGATGGAGCGAGGCAAAACTGAAGCAGATCGCGCGGCAGCCAGGGCCATTTCATCAGGGGGCGATCGTTGGAGCAAGTTCCGCACCTGTCATGAGCCTGCCGAATTGATTCATGCGGCCCCACTTGAGCTCCAAAACCACCTGACATGTCCGCCGTCTCGTCGGCCGTAGTCCCGAAGGACGGAGGCTGGTAGGCCTTGCGAAGGAGGAAGGCGGGACTTGCTCCGACAGGCCGCCAACAGGGCACTTGCCCCAATAGCGCTCAGCCACATGCCTGCTGCCGATTTACCCCCGCAACCCCTCCGTGCCATTCGCTCATCAACCCCGGCGGCGGCCGCGGCCGATCTGAATTGCAATACGGGCTATCGAGGAGTATAATTTGAGAATTCAAAATAAATTCGTTGACATTGCCAATATGTTTCGTATTCGCCTGGTGCATGCAGAGAAAATGCGCGATTCAAACGGTGTGTGGTGTGTTGCTTGGAGCAGTGTTTGCGTCGGGGTTCAACGCCGTTGCATCGGCCGAGGACGGGTATCCGGAGGTGGAACTGGCGGCGTACGAGGTTCGTTCGCTTCCCCTCGCGCGGGCGTCAACAGACTACGCGCAACCGACCTCGATTGTTGCCGGCAGGGAGTTGGAGGAGCGGATGGCGGTGTCGCTGGGGGCGACGCTCGACGGGTTGGCCGGGGTATCCGCGACGCACTATTTCCCGGGGGCGAGTCGCCCGATCATCCGCGGGTTCAGCAACGACCGGATCCGCGTTCTCGCGGATGGGATCGGCACGCTCGATGCGTCGGTCGGGAGCCTGGATCACGCGGTGACCGCGGAGCCGTTGCTGGTGGAGCGGATCGAGATCTTGCGCGGGCCGGCGACGCTCCTGTACGGGAGCAATGCGGTCGGCGGGGTGGTGAATGTGATCGACGGCCGGGTTCCGCGGGAGGCGCCGGAGCGGGTCGGGGGCGGTCTGGGCGGGGTTTTTACCGCGGCGGCGGATGGCTGGACGGGCCGCGGCAATCTGGGCGGGCCGGCCGGTGCGTCTTGGGTCTGGCAGTCGGCCGGGCTGGTTCGGCGGCACGGCGACCAGCGGATTCCCGGATTTGCAGCGCGGGACCCGGAATTGCAGGTGCAGCAGGAGCCCGGACGCCTCTTCCACAGCTTTGTGGACAGCGATCAGTGGACCGCGGGGCTCTCGCGTCTGTTCGACCACGGGTTTGCGGGCGGCGCTGTGACGCGGTTCGAGATGCAGTACGGCATCGGGCGCGAGGTGGAGGAGGAGTTGACCGGAATCGGACCGGACAACGAACTGCTGGTCGAGCGGACTTTGGACGACCTGGTGATGATCGACTTGGAGCAGTGGCGGTTCGATGCTCGCGCGGGCCTGGAGATCGACGCCGGACTGATCGAGAAGGCGACGCTGCGGTTCGGCTACAGCGATTACGAGCACGCCGAGCTGGAGGACGGCGTGCCGGCGACGTATTTTCGCAACGACGCGTTCGAAGCGCGGCTCGAACTGATGCACCGTCCGATCGGTGCAATCGAGGGGGCGTGGGGGTTGCAGTACAGCCGCAGTCTGTTCGAGGCGACCGGGGACGAGGCCTTCCTCCGCCCGACCGAGACGAACAAGGGCGCGATATTCGCGTTTGAGGAGTGGGATCTGGAGCGCGCCGTCGTGCAGTTCGGCGGCCGGATCGAGCGCCAGGAGATCCGGCCCGAGCGGTACGAGCGGGACGACATCGAGGGACGCGACTCGATCCCCGAACCGTTCCACAAGACGGGTGGGAGTGTTTCGGGTGGCGTGGTCTGGCCGCTCCGAGACGGTTTGCGCCTCAATGTGGCGGCGAACTACACGCAACGGTTGCCGAACGCGCAGGAGCTGTACGCGGACGGTCCGCATGTCGGCACCTTTGCATACGAGATCAGCGACCACGTCGAGACCGGCGACTTCAGCCGGGAAGAGGCGTGGGGGATCGATCTGGGGGTCCGCGGCCGGACGCCCCGGGTCCGGTGGGAGAGCGCCGTCTTCTTCGTTCGATTCGACGACTTCATCCAGCTGCAGCGGACGGGTGAACTCGCGTTTGAGAACGTCGATGGATCGTTTGACGTGGTCCCGCCGGGACAGGTCGACGAGCGGTTCCTCGAGGAGCGGCGGGATCGCGGGGAGGAGACCGCATTTCTCCCGGTGACGCGATTCGTTTTGAGCGAGGCGAATTACTACGGATTTGAAACCGAGGCCGTGGTACACCTCCTCGCCGATCCCCTCGAGCGGCTCGATCTGATCTTGCGGGCGGACTACGTCGAAGCCCGGGACCGCCGGACCCGTGAGCCGTTGGCTCGGATTCCGCCGCTGCGCATGAGCGGCGCTCTGGAATACGCGTTTGCCGATTGGACGGCGGGCGCGCGCTACCGGTATCAATTCCGGCAGAGCCGGGTTCCCGGCGCGGAGAGTATCACGCCCGGGTACGCGATGATCGACCTGCTACTCGGCCGAACGATTCACCGCGACAACTGGAGCGTCGACTTCTCCGCCCGCGTTGAGAACCTGCTCGACCGCGAGGCGCGCGAAGCCACGTCCTTCATGCGCGACCTCGCCCCGCACGCGGGCCGGAACCTGATCGTTTCGGTGGACATCGCGTTCTAGATGGTGGGTATGCATGCCAATCTGAAGGGACAGCCTCCCCGCCTGTCCGTATTGCAGGTGGCCGCATGACTCTACGGCTGAGACGCGGAAGCCAATGGACTGAAGTGAATCTCACGCCCGCTCCCAGCCTTCGCCTGCAAGGCTACGGCGGGCAGGTCTCTCAAGACGCAAAGACGCCAGGATTCGGATCGATTAAGCCCGTGGGCGGACGGCGGAGGCGTGACAGCCTCGTACCGGTGGAGCGGGCGGTCGAGCCGGACCCGCCGCGGCGCGCAGGATCGTCTCCGCCCTCCCAGGACTCGACTTCACCTCCGGCTCCCGATCCACCGGTTGTGGCGGCCCGGCCCGGGAATAATTCTCATGGCCGATGGTCTCATGCTGATATGCGATTGATTATTTATGTCGGCTTCCTCTCTTCCGTAATCCTCTTTGCCGCGCAATCCTCCGGCGCGATCCCGTCAGATGCCGGGGATGTGAATCCAATTGGAACCGGGAATCCGGTTCCGGCCGTCGAGGTCGTGACGCCGGAAGGCGTTGCCGTGCCGCTCAGAGACATCATGGACGGCGAACCGACGGTGCTCGTTTTCTACCGCGGCGGATGGTGTCCGTACTGCAACACGCAACTCTCCGGTCTCGCCGAGGTCGAGCCTCGCCTCCGGGAATTGGGGTATGGGATTATCGCGTTGTCGGCCGATCGTCCCGAGAAGGTCGCCGAGGCGACGCGCGAATCGGATTTCGATTACCGGTTGTTTTCCGACGCCTCGATGCGTGCCGCGAAATCCTTCGGCGTGGCCTTCCGGGTCGATGACGAAACGTTTGAAATGCTGCAGGGCCACGGGATCGACCTCGAAAGCGCGTCCGGGGAAGACCATCGCCTGCTCCCGGTCCCGGCGGTCTTCCTGATCGATGCCGACGGTGTGATCCGGTTTCGGTATTACAATCCGGACTACCGCGAACGGATATCCGGCGAGGCACTCCTGAATGCGGCCGACGAGGCGTTGCGGGAGAAGAGCTGAGCGACATTGATGCCCCGGTTCCCGACATTGCGAATCCGTTGTAGAGCGGTGTGGCCGTGTGCCGCTCTGGTGTTGATATTGACTATGACTGCTCACCCTGACGATTCACACATGAACACCCGTCACACCGACGCCATCTTCGATTCCGTGCGCGCCCACGAGTTCCACCCGATCCGGGACGGATTCACCTACGACCGTGATCTCGACACGCATGGCGTCGCCGATCTGGATGATCGCGACGGCATCGTCCGCGTCACCGCCATCCGCGACCTCGTTCGCGCCGGACCGGACGCCGTCCCGGATATGTTGGCCGCGCTGGAGGATGCAGATTCGCACGTGCGCAGCGTGGCCGCAACGGCGCTCGGGATTCTGGGGGCGCGCGAAGCCGTGCCGGCCCTGACCCGGATCCTGGCGGAGGATCCGGACGAAGTGGTCCGCTCGCACGCTGCGATCGCACTCGGGGAGATCGCGGAGGTCGAAGCGCCGGCCGCTCTGCGCAGAGCGACCGAGGAGGACGCATCCAAGGACGTGCGCCACCAGGCGAAGGTCGCGGCGTACGCGATCGAAAATGAGAGGCGCCGCACTCCGGAATTGCTCGATGCCTGGAAACAGCTCGACCTGGAGGCGTTCAACTCGGTGCAAGTCGGTCGCACCGCCCCGGATTTTACCCTGGCCGACACCGACGGCAATGAATGGACCCTCTCCGAACACCTTGGAGACGGCCCCGTCGTCCTCATCTGGATCTTCGCGGACTGGTGCCCGGTCTGCCACCACGAATTTCACGACCTCATCGAACACCGGGAACGCTGGGAAGAGGCCGGCATCACGGTCGCCACGCTCCAGGCTCACGATATCTTCCGTTCGCGAGTCATGACCGGTCAGGAAATGCAGCCCGAGTACTGGTTCAACATGAAGTCCACCTATGAGGACTACATGAAGGGCCGTTGGTGGTCCCACCTCTCCGACCGCGCCGCAGCCGTCGGCGGGCGCTACGGAATCCGCCCCATGGCGTTCACCGTGCACGCCGAGTGGATCAACCGGCCCGCCGCCGTCGTGATCGACCGGGAGGGGATCGTCCGCTTCTCCTACATCGGCACGTTCTGGGGGGACCGCCCGAGCATCCCCGAACTCCTGGAAATCGTCACCGAGGAGCGCTACGGCTACGAGAACCCGCGCCGGCTCCGGCGGGACGGGTCGTGACCGCAACCGTTTCGGATGCCACGCTTGTCCACTGCGATCCACACTTCTCCGCGATCCCGGCCCGCAGCCTCAAACAGGAGCGATTGCCGGGCTGGTAGGTGTACCGGAAAAGACTTCGGACATCTAATGGAGCTCCGCGACCGCGAGCGTCCATGGACCCTCCTTGCCGGCCGGAACCGATCCGGTCACCACGGCGCGCTCGCCCACGCCGACCGCGTCGAGTTGTTTGAAGGCTTCCGGCGCCGCGTCGTCCGGTTTGAGGACAAACCGTTCGCCTGCGCCGGTGACCAGAACCCGCCGTCCGTCGTCGTCGAGGGCAATCTCTGCCCCGACCGTGATGCGAGCCTCGCGGGGGTTGAAGGCGTTGCGTCGAATCGCCTCGCGGATCTGTTCCAGGGTGATCCGGTTGTCGCGCTCGAATGTGGCGACCGCATTGCCTTTGTTGAGGCTGAGGGTGACTTCGCTCACTCCGTCGAGACCGGCAATCCGGCGCTCGACGCCGATCGCACACGGCGCGCAGTCCATGCCGTAGATCGTCTGATCGAGTTCGAGAAGCTCCGCCTCGGCCGGTGCATTGAGGGCGAGACTCAGCAATCCCGCGGTTACGGCGGCGCGTGCGGCGCCAAATCGTATTGTGGCTATTCCGTTCATACTCTTCCCGGCGTTGAAGGGTTCACGCAGGTTTCATTGCTTTCAAAACCAGTAAGTTGCAACAATCCGCCCCCGCAGATTCTCCCGCGGCTGGTCGCCGTGGAGGCGCTGGTGTACCGGAAACATGATCCCGCCGGAAACACCCCAGCCGGTGGCGAAGAGGCCGAGGAATGTCGGCCCGATCAGAGCGCGCTGCCCGCCGCTCTCCGCGACTGCCTCTCCGTCCATTCGATTGCGCTGCGGAAATTCGGCCACAGCTTCCATGAACACCCGCCAGTCCGGTTGGGGGAAGTCCCCCGCCCAGGCTGGCGGACGGTAGGCTACGGTCGCGGTGAGGTAGGGCAGGTCGCCGGGACGGTCGCCTCCGCGGTCCGCGTAGCGTTGGAATCCGCCGCCGAGCCACCAGTACCAGGTTCGCGACGCGTAACCGGTCACCGCTCCGATGTGCGCGGAGGGACCGATTTTCATGCCGTTCGGCCGGCTGTCGTACGGCGCCGAACTCCCCAGGATCAGTGTGCTTTCTCGCCGCGTGCCGACCGCGGGCGCCTCCCGGTGAAACCGCCAGCGCGTGGTGAGTTCGACCTGGTCGCCGGTCGTCAGCATCATGCTGCCGGCCCGCGTGCGCGGCATGGCCTGCCGACGGTTCACCATCGGCGATCCGACGGCCAAACTCACGTCCCAGTCTTCCGTGATGCCGTAGCCGAGCATCTGTCCGGCCATGAACGTCTCCCCCTCGGTCGTGCTCAAAACGAGGGCCGTGGTGTCGCTGCTCCATTGACCCTGCGTCAGGGTCGGGGTGGCGAGTGCAAACGTCGGTCCGTGGCCCTCGCCCCACGCGGGTGCGCATCCGCCGGCGATCAAGGCAGTGGCCGCGAGCGAAATGCCGGTAATCCCGGTTCGGCGCGGCCGCAGTCGATCGGCGACCGGATGCGCTGTTGTCCGTGCGTTCATCGGTCGCTGCGTTTCAGCAATGCCGCCTGGGCGGGAGTGATCCGGCCCTCGAATACAACCTCGCCATCGACGACCACCGAGGGCATTGCGCGGATGCCGTAGCGTTTCGCCGGTGTACAGCAGGCATCGCCGGCGCAGCGGCGCTCGACGACCTCGCAACCGCAATCGCGCACCGCTTCGCGCACGAGCCTCAAGGTTTGCTCGCACAGCGGGCAACCCGCCGTAAAAACTTCGATTGTTCTGGTGCTCATAATTGGCTGTTCTTCTACTCCGGATGATGGACGTTACATCATGCTGCACCCGGCACCATGGTGCCGGGTCAAGGTGTATTGCGTTTGCATTGCGATCGCTGACCCGTTGCGCGCCCGGGGGAGTGGGGGCTCGCCCCGCTGTCCGCCTCCCGCGCCTCGAGTGCCGCGAGAATCGGGCACGTGTGTGCGGTGCCCTCGCCCCGGCAGGTCTCGATCAAATCCCGCAGTGCCGCCTCCATCCGCTGTAAATCGGCGATCTTCTCCCGAACATTGCGGATCCTGCTCTGCGCCAGTTCCCAGACCTCGGAGGAACTCGAGACCTCCGGCATCAGCCAGAGGTCCAGAAGCTCGGCGATCTCGTTCAAGGAGAATCCGAGTTCCTGGGCGCGCCGGATGAACTGCAGCCGCCGGAGCGCGTCGCGGTCGTAGTGGTGGTATCCGTTGCCGGAACGGAACGCATCGGCCAGCAGGCCGCGCCGTTCGTAGAAGCGAATGGTGGCGACCTTCACGCCGGCGCGCCGGGCGAGTTCACCGCGTGTCCAGAATTCTTCGCTCATGAATCGATTTTACACCCTGTATCAAGGTGCAGGGTCAAGGTGCTCCGGGTGCTTTTATTTTTGGCGTTCCGGAGCCGGTTCCGCCCGCGATTCCCATCTTCAGGATCCGGATTCGGCGCGCAGCAACTGCCTGAGACGCCGCTGCACCGGCGACAGGGGAATCACAAGGAGGAACCCCAGTGCAAGGTATTCGAGCGGCGCGGGGAACAGGCCGATCGTGTCGCCGATCTGCGTCACAACGTTGATGGAGGACCACGATAGAATTGCATCGACTGAGAGACCGGCGGCGACGGCGCAGGCGGCAATCGACGCCGTGTAGACCACGACCGGGGAAAATCCGAACTCCCGGCGCAACACCGCCAGCGTCGCCAGGCTTGTGATCGGCGCGGCCAACAGAAAAACGAGCGCGGTGCCGGGAGACACCCCCGCCAGGATCATGGATGCAGCGATCGGAGTTGCCGCCTGGGCACACAGATACAGAGGGATGCCGATTACCGCCATAACCAACATCGCGCCGGTTCCGCTTCCGTAATCGATCAGTGCGCTCGGCGGGATCCAGGTCGCCAAGGCTCCGGCCAGTACGATACCCAGTACCATCCACGGGCCGATGTCGCGTAAAACATCTCCAAACGCGTAGCCGAGGCCCCGGGCTGTTCGGCGCGCGGGCGATCCCGTGTTCGCGGTCGTCGCGGTCTCGTCTTCCCCGGACGCGCAACCTGCCTGCGCGCAGCAATCCGAATGCAATTCGGGAGCGGCTCCCCGCCGTGCAAACCGGTCCGGGACGACCGCTACCAGGACCCCTGTGGCGACCGCGCTCAACACAGCGCTCACCGGGCGCACCACTGCCATAAACGGCCCCATCAGGGCGTATGTCAGCGCAACCGAGTCGATTCCGATTCCCGGCGTCCCCACCATAAACGCGGTCGTCGCTCCGCGCGAGGCGCCACCGCGATGCAATGCGACTCCCGCCGGGATCGCGCCACAGGAACAGAGCGGCAACGGCGCACCGATTACGGCGCCGCGGCCGATCGGGCCGATGCCGGGCCCGTCGAGCCATCGCGACATCTTTCGCTCCGGAACCCACGCCTTGACAATCCCGGCGATCGCCAGTCCCGCAACGAGCCAGGGGGCGACTTCGAGCGCGAGGCCGAGGATGCTGCCGCCGAGCGCAGTCATTGCCGCACCCCGTATCCCTTTGCGATCATGAATCCACCATGGCACACGGGATGCGGGCCATCAAGTGGATACCCGAACGCCCTGGCATCTGGCATCTGCGGCGGCCAAGAAGCCGGGAATATCTCGTCGATGCCATCGTCCAATAACCTGAATTGCGCAATTTCAGTCGCTCGAATCCCGAACGGTTTCCAGCCGATGGCCCGTTTCTATTCCGCTTTACAACTTCTCTGGCCCGGCGGGGCGATTTTCGTCTCGATCCTGGCGACGACGGGGGCTCTCGCATGGCTCGTGCAGGGAATTCTGTTTCAGGACCTCGAGCGATCTTACGCGGAAATCCAAACCGAGGCCTCGGCGCGGCAGGCCGAGCGAATCAGCGAACTGCTCGCCAGGGAGATCCGCGCCGGCGCCGATATGGAGGCGGTGCGCCATCGATTGCAGGAGAGCCTGGTGAGAAGTCCCTATGATGCGGCTGGGTTTCTCTGTCTGCTGGATAGCGAGAACATCGTTATCTGTCACCCCAGAGAAGATTCTCTCGGCATGCAGGTGGAGTTTGTCGATGCACCCCCAGGGGGCAGGTTCGATAGGAGACCGCTCCAGACGCGGGACTCCCCGGAATGGCTCCTCGAGCAATCATACGGCGGCGAAACGCAACTGGTGACGCGGCGGCTCGTAGAGGGTACTCCGTGGGCCGTCTCCGTTCACGTCGATTACGGAGCGATTGAGGAGCGCATCGCGAAATTGCGGATTGCGGCGGGGCGGACCGCGATTCCCGGTTTGCTCGGGTTTGCCCTCCTGGGAACCTTTGTATCCCGCCTCATCGGGAGGCGCTACGAGGGCAGAATCGAGGAGGCCAACAGGAATCTCGAAGAGAAGGCCGAACGCCGGGCCGTCGCCCTCGCCAGGGCGGAACACAAATATGAAACGTTGTTCGAGGAGGCGCCCGTCGCTTTCATCGTGTGCGGTGAAAATGATGAGATATTGCGCAGCAACCGCATGGCACGTGACCTCTTCGAATTGGATGCAGGCAATGGCGAATCGCGCGTCAACATGAGCGAATTGATCGAGTGGTCGGATGACGACAATCTGAGGGAAGGTGGATTTCGTCAGGCCGTCGTGCGGAATCACGGTGCCGATGGAGTGCGCTTCCTCGAAACCGAAGAGCGGGTGATGCGCGATCAGGATCGCGCCCGGAAGCTGTATGCCGTCAAGGATGTCACCGAGCGCAAGCTGCTTCGAGAAGAACTCGTGGAGTCCCACAGGATGGAGGCGCTGGGTATGCTCGCCGGAGGAATCGCGCACGATGTCAACAACACGCTGGCTGCGATTATGGGTGCGGCGGAACTCGCGGCGATGTCGACGGATGGCGAAAAACCTCGCCGGTACATCGGCCAGATTCTCTCGACTTGTCGACGGGCGGCGAACCTCATTCGCCAATTGCTGGCCTACAGTCGCAAGGAGCCTATTGCTCCGGAGAGAATGGTGCTGAACGACGTGATCCGCGACGTGCAGTCGATGCTGCGTCGCGTACTTGGCGAAGGCATCACGATTCAAGCGGAGTGTGTTCCGGACCTCTGGCCGGTGATGATGGACCCGCATCAATTTGAGCGGATCCTGATGAATCTGGCCGTGAATGCCCGGGATGCGATGGAGGGCAGCGGAACGTTGACGATCCGCACACGAAATGAGGCGGATGGCGGCGATGACGCTTCCGCGTTCGTGGGCGAGCGCGTGATCGTGGAAATTGACGACACCGGACCGGGCATCCCCGAGGACTTGCGCTCCAGGATCTTCGAACCTTTCTTCACCACCAAGCCCCGCGAACGGGGGACCGGGCTCGGCCTCGCATCCGTACAGGGAATCGTCACGCAACATGGAGGTTCCATGCGGGCGGAGAACGTCCGCCCGCGCGGGGCTCGATTCCAACTGATCTTTCCGCGGGCCCCCGAGCAGGAATCCGGAGACGACCAGCGACTCGAATCTGAGCCTCCTGCCAGTCCCCGCCCGGTGTCCTCAGGCAAATCGGTGATGATCGTGGAAGACGATTCGAATGTGGGAGAGGTTGTGCGGGATTACCTGCAGACACGCGGGTACGACGCGAAGTTGTTCCTCAAGCGAGCCGACGCCCTCGCCGAATTGTCGAGCGGCTTGCCTCACCAGGACGTCGTCCTCGCGGACATGGTGATGCCGGGAATGCCCCTGCAATCGTTTGTCGCCCGATTGGAGCAGGAGATGCCTGCTTCGCGGATTCTCCTGATGACCGGTCACGCCGATGAAGTCTTGCTGCGTGAAAAGCAGCCGGAGCAGCATTATCCGGTCATTCGCAAACCGTTCGGATGGGACGAACTGATCGTGATGTTGGAGGAGAGGGTATAGGCTGATGGCGTTGGGTAAGCCAAAGTAGCACACGCTTCCAGCGTGTCGTATCACGCTGGAAGCGTAATCTACATGGAGGTGACCACTCATCCGAGCGCCATTGACCGCTTACCTGAGCGCCATTGGGGTATGGGCCGAGGGTGATCACCCTTGAGTCGTCTGCGGCTGGTGGTCCACCGGATCGGGTTTTGGGAATAATCGTCCACTCCCGTCGTCGCACGATGAAACCTTCTTTTCAGCCCTCGTATCACCCACACCATATGTCCGAAATCTCCCAGGATTCCATCAAGGCAGCGGTTATTGAAGCACTGCGGCAGGGGGAGTGTCTCTTGGAAGCGCTCTCAGACGAAACCTATAACCGTTCCGTTCCGGATGCTTTCGATGCCACGATCGGGGGCCATTACCGGCATTGCCTGGAGCACTTCGAGGCGCTGCTGCCGACCGGTCCCGGGCGCACAACTGAAGTTGATTACGACGCCCGCAAGCGCGACCGGCGGGTGGAGACCGATCGCGGGCATGCCCTTGAGCGGACTCGGGTGTTGGCCCGGGAGATTGAGAGCCGCCTGGATGCGGAGGTGCTCTCAGACTTCGTCCGGGTTCGCTGCAAAGCTTCGTACGTTCGAGCGGACTCACCGCCGGTCATATCCAGCCTCGGCCGAGAAGTGATGTATACGATTGTCCACGCCATCCACCACTACGCGCTCATCAGCATCATGTGCCGTTTGATGCGGGTCCGGCTGCCGGAAGGCTTCGGAGTGGCTCCGTCGACCGTCCAACACCGGGCGGAGCAGGCAAAGCTACTGCGAACTGGTCGGGCTGGTTCCGGTCCGGCTCTCACCTGATTTCGGTATGTGCACCGTTAGCTGGCAGTTGGAGCAGGAGCGTTACACCCTGTTTTTCAACCGGGACGAGCGCCGCGCACGGGCCGAAGCCGATCCCCCGGTTCCGTATCGATGCGGCTCCTCAGGAGCCGAGTGGTTGGCGCCGATCGATCCGGAGGGCGGCGGAACCTGGGTTTTCGTCAATTCCCGCGGGCTTTGCGCGGTCATCCTGAATCATTACAGCGCCCTGGAACTTCCGCCCGCCCCAGAGGTTGCGCCGCGCAGCCGCGGGCGCCTGCTCTTCGATCTCGCCGCGAGCCCGGATGTCAAAGCTTTTGCGCGCAGTCTGGAGGCCGCCGTCCGGCAGGCCGGCTATCGTCCGTGTCTGCTCCTCGCCATCGACCCGGAGAACGGCCCCGTCCTCCACCGTTGGACCGGTGTCGACCTCGAGCGCCAACCCATCGCCGTGCCGTTTGTCACCACCTCCTCTGTTCGAACCGAGACCGTTGAAAAGGACCGCCTGGCCGCGTTCCACCGCCACGTCGCGAACCCGCAAACGCCGCACCGGGAGGAACTCGATCGCCTTCACCGCTGGCATGACCCGCACGATGGCGCGCGCTCGGTGTTGATGACCCGACCCGACGCCCGCACCGTCAGCCGCACCGTTATCACCGTGGGGCGCGACGATTTCGAAATGAGCTACCGGTCGGTGCGTGCGGGCACGCCCCCAACCTTGAATGCACCGCACGTGAAACGCCTGGCGCGGATGGGCTCCGGTGTTGAAACCATTTCGAATTGAGAAAGAATACGACGCATGACAGCGGGTACGGCATGGTCCGCTGGAAACAGGCGCAGATGGGATTCGCCGATTTCGGGCTGACATACCAAAATCCCGATTTCGTCCAGTACGCCGCCAGCTACGGCGCCGCCGGCCACCGCATCACCTCCGACGCCGAGTTGCCGAAGGTTCTGGACCTCGCGTTCGACGCAGGCGGCGTTCACCTGATCGATCTGCCCGTCGATTATTCCCTGAACGGCCCCGTCCTCTTCGACGAAATTCCGAAGGAGAGCGCACGCATCCTCTCTTGAGCGCGGCGGGAACAGCCGGGATTTTTCAGTGGTCGGTCTCAGTCCCTCCGGTCAGGTGCTTTGTCATCCAATGAATCGATTTCCCGGGAGAGGAGGTGGACGCGGAGCTTGGAGGCGTGGGCAATGGCCTGATAGTCGGCGTCGAAGGTGATGAGTTCGGCGTTATGATGGATTGCCAGGCTGGCGATAATGAGGTCGAGTGAGCCGGCATTGATGCCTTGATTGCGGCATTGTTGGCCGAGGCGGGCAGCATCGCGCCAAAGGTGAGATGGTGTGGTGAGAAGCGGTAAAGTGGCGAACTGCGCCTCAATCCGCTCGCGTTCGCGTTGGGTGGTGTGGCGAAGAATTTCAAAGGCGATGGGTTCGCAGAGGCAGGCCAAGGAATCGAGAATCCACGGCTGGATTAGGGTTTTAAGCGCACGGGGTGATTTGCTGCGGGTGAAGTCCACCCAAAGCGAGGAATCGATCAGTCGCGCCATTGCTCCGAGAGGGTCTTTGCTTCAGATCGGTCGGCGGCTTTGGCGGCCTCGAAATTCTTCAATTCGGCCGACCACTCGCCGGTAAGAAACTTTTCGGCAATAGAGGCCCGTCGTTGGAATTGCAGCCTGTCTGTCACCAACTTGCGAATGGCCGGGCCTTTTTTGTTTATGCCGGTGATCTCGCAGATCTCTGCGATTTCGGATTCAGGGAGATCGACGGTGATTTTCATAAATTAAAGGTAGCAAAATACGATTTTAGGTCAACTGAAATCATATTTTGCCGAAGGGGGGCATTCGGTCGACGAATCGGTGAACCTGCCATGCGTGCGGGAATAAGCCGAAGCTGCTCCGGAGGCCGAGCCGAGGGGGAAGGCGAGGCGGGTGATCCCTCCGATTCGTTGCCTGCGCCCGCCATCTTCATCGCTGAAACCGGACCCATGCTCCGGGTGAAACAACCAGGCGTCATCGAGCAGCTGCAGCCTTCCTTTTCTTTCAGGACACCTCGCGCCAGCTAACTGTGCGTGGGGAATCATATAATAGATGAAACATGCATTAGATACCCAGCGGGTAGCCAATCCCGTCCGAGAAAGAGTGGCGATCACTCGGAAGCGAACATTGCGTCGTCGTTCAGTAATGGCGGCACGAAGCGTATGGAGCGAGTGCCGAAGCCGCGTGAATGAACTCCGAAATGGAAACAGTCGTACGGGCCTCTCTGTTGGTGT
>SLNJ01000129.1 GCA_007133065.1 Opitutales bacterium | reverse complement strand
GGTTCCTGGATGGGGCAGTTGCTGCTGCCGTCCGAGAACCAGCCGTCGTACGGGCGGGAGTTCGCGCGGATCCACGGGACTGCATCCATGATGATGCACCTGGATGTTCCGCGCCAGAAGAAGGAGCGGCTGGTGATCGGGCTCACGCAGATCGGGATCGACCTGCGCGGGATCGCCGAACTCGGCGGGCGCTGGAACGCCGGCGGCGGCCACACCAGCGGGCGCAAGTGGCCGATCATTTTCGCCGGTCTGATGCTCGAGGACGACCATTTCCTAAACCGAAGGCTACTGCCCGAGACCGCGATCTTCCACGAGGATACGCAGACATACTGGGGCAGCGGCTGGCATGGTCAGCGGGCGCTCTGGCAGATGATCACCCACCATGGCACCCGCAAGCCGTATCTCCACCTGCCCCCGTCCGAGTGGAGGACCTGGGACGGTCAACGCGGCAATCGCGGCTGGGCTGAGATCTCCGAGAGCTACCGCACCTGCTGCAATGCGATCGCCTGGGGCGGCCAGGCCTTGGCCGCGCTCCTGATGGAGGCCAAGGAGATCTGGAATCACGATGTTTTCTTCGAGGTGGTCGATGACTGGATGCGCCCGGTGGACATCTACTCAGGCCAGCGCATGCTCTGGTCGCGTGCCAGCCGGGAAGGGGCGGCTTTTGATCATGACCAGTTCGTGACTGACATGTACCACATCTTCCGCGAGACTGTTCCGGAGCAACCGCACGGCGATAGGCACCGGATGTGGGATGTCAATGAACCGGGCTCGATCAAGTGGGTACCGAACACCAAACCGACCAACCTCGGGCCTCCCGCCTACGGAGGCGACTTCCCTTGGTAAAGAGCGGACGTCTCGCCCGCTCGGGATGGCAGTCGTGTCATAAGTCCGTCTCATTAACGAACGGTTCTGCTTGCGAAACGTACAGCCAGTCGTGAGACTACATGGGAGGGGTGTTCCCTTTCAGGCCGATCCGTTCGGGGTGCGGGGTAGAACGTTACGGGACCGGGACTGCTTCGTACTCCTCGTGGGGAAGATCGAATCCCACCGCGAACGGGGCACGGTGAAGGGAGGACAGGTCGAGTTTCCCGCGTTCAATGCACAGGGTGGGCCATCCTGCTTCGGTGCTTTGGTAGAGATCGGGATGGGCCTTCAGCAATGCCGCGCAGGTCTTCGCAAGAAAGGCGCTTAACCCGGCAATGTAATGGTAGCCGTTGCGCTCCACCGATGTGTTGCCGGGGATCGACTGGATTTCGAGATCCTGCAGCAGCGCTACCGGACCGATATTCACCAAGTCCTCGCCGCTCATCAGGAACCGATCTCTCGGATTCTCGCGGGCGCGGTGGTTGATGAGACACCGGTTGAGTATTCCACGGATGACGCCTTTGAATGGCCTCCTTCTCGTTTGAATGATTGCGCGGCCGGCGGCAACCCCCGATCTCAGTCGATCAGGATGATCCTGTCGGGGGAGAAAGGTTCAGGAGTGCAATTCGTGCGGGATATGATCGACGCGGTTCGCGTAAATGAGGCTTCGTTGGCCACCCGTGCTACAATCGATGCGGAAGAGACTGGCGTCGGAGGCTGCGGTTGCGCCATCACGTATCGAGGTCGATCCAAAGCGGAACATGGTCGCTCAGCCACACCTTCCCGGGAGCGCTGGAGGTGAGCTCTGCATCCGGTACGACGCCGTATCCGGATACGCGGCTGACGTTCCGCTGGTGCACCCAGATACGATCGACGCGCCTCATCCGGATTGCCGAGACAAATTCCGGAGCGCCGGCCAGAACAGCTGCATCGTGATAGCCGTGGCGGGCCATGAACCCATCGAGCTCCCCTCCCGGCCGCTCGTTGAAATCTCCGGCGATCACGTCCGGGCACTCCCGGACAAGCGGCTCGAGCTCAGCGAGCCGCACCTGCGCCGCAGCTTCACGTCCGAGTTGGCGCGAGGAGGGCAAATGCACGTTCCAGATCGTGTCGCCCTTCCCGTCAGAAGAGGGCACAGTCACGCCCATCCGAATGCGCTGCGGAGTCGGACGCCTGTTGTCAGCACAAAGCCGGCCCTCGCGCCAGAGGATCGCGCCGCCGTACTGGGTCAGGATTGCCCCGTCCGCCTGTTGCCCCTCCATTTCAAGAACCGCGCATAGCTGATCGACTACGGACCGCTCATGCACCTCCTGCAGACAGAGAACGTCTGGTGCAAGGGCGCGGTACACGTTTGCCAGCTCGGAGACGATCCCGGGATCCGGCGGTCCCGGCTGATCACCCTCATACGGCTTTCCCTGAAACCAGAAAGCGTTGTGCGTAACGACGCGCATCCTGCTCTCAGTCGCACAACTTGCCGCAGACAACAAGTTTAATATTGCCGTACGCTTCCGCGTCGTCCCGCCGCTCCATCCGGCAATGGCCACGCCGCCTGCGAGCGCGAGCATGAGCCCCAGTCCCTGCAACAGCCCGGGCCTCTCGCCGAGAAACGCCCAGGCGAGAAAGAGTGTCGCGACAGGACCGAGTGCGCCCATCACGGCGAACCGTTGGGGTCCGGCGCGTTTCAGGCCGACGCTCATGAGCAGAGCGGGAGCTACGGTTCCGAATACCGCCAGCACAATCGCATAGCCGTAAACCGGCGAAGGGTACGTGAACACGTCACGCGGTGCGTGGACCAACCCAATATGCGCCACTATGAGGATACACGATATTCCGACTGCAAGCCCGCCGAAAAGGAAGGCTCCAACACGCTTGATTGTCTCCCCGCTGATCAGAATGAACACGGCACAGATCAGGGCGCTCAGGAATACCAGCGACGCGCCCAATGGACGATTGCCGTTGGCAACCGGGACACGTGCCTCGCCACGGGAACTGGTATCTGATGGCGTGGAACGTGGAGAAGAAGCGTGTGGCGAGCTTCGCCCTGTCGCGCTTGAGGCGAATCGAGGCGACGGGGCAAACCTTCAAGCGGCTTGCCGAGTTCAGTCCAGAGACGTACGCCCGGCAGGCTTTCGGCATCGTCGGCGGCGAGAAGCCCATCAAGGTCCGGCTACTGTTCGAGTCGAAACTGGCCGTCTATATCACCGAGCGGCAGTGGCACCCATCGCAGAAGTTCCTGGCGCGAGCGGACGGACGCGTGGAGATGCGGCTGGAGACGACGGGACGCAAGGAGCTG
>SLNJ01000111.1 GCA_007133065.1 Opitutales bacterium | reverse complement strand
TGCTGTCTCCCACCGATATCGCCGGGAATTACCGGTCGTTTTACCAGGTGGAGTTCAATTCCGGTGTCAACATCACCAACCTGGTTCAAGGGAACCCAAGCGCTGCCGGCGACGGTGTGTTCAAGCCGCGCCTTGAGCATTTCACCTCAATCCCGTATCGGGTGACGCTGGAGGGCCGGTTCGACCAGGTCCTGCAATTCACGCACGAGCTGGAGTATGGCGAACTCCTCGTGCGCGTGGACTCATTCGAACTGCTTCCTGCCGGCGGGCGGGACTCACGCGCGGACCGCGTCCGCCTTAATCTGACCATGGAAGTGCTCGCAAGGAGGGAATCATGATCGGCTTACGCAACCATGGTTCGGATGTCATGCCCGTCTCGACGGCGCGTCGCACCGGAGCGAGCGGCCGATCGTCGGGATGCGGTTCGGTAGTCCTGGGACTCCTCCCGCTCGTGCTCGCGGCACTGGTTCTTTGTCCCTGGGAGAGTTTCGGACAGAGGGTGGTCTCTCGGGAGGTTCGGAGCCAGCTCCTGCAAGCCGGGGAAGCATTGCTCTATCCGGAAGCGGAGGATTTTGAGGCGCGCCTCGAGGAGGCCGTGAATCCGTACATCGGCAGGGCTCCCGAGGCGCCTCCGGAAACTGATGTGGAGGAAGAGGATGAAGCGCCCGATCCGGTCGCTGTACGATTGCCCGATGCGCGAGCCCTCCAAAGGATCGCGGAGTCGTTCCGTCCCCGGGGCTCGCTGATTGTGGGCGAACGCCGTTTTCTTAACCTGGGGGGCGGCCGAACCATGGCCGAGGGAACAACCTTTTCGGCGCGCATCGGAGACCACCGGTACGAGGTCCGCGTCAGCGAGGTGACGGAGTCGGGTTACGCTTTGGAGATGGGCGATGCGACACTGGCGCGCGAGTTCGCCCCCGCCTCGCAACGCGGCGAGGCGCACTTCGAAACCCCTGCGCCGGAGGAGACCGATCCGTGACGCGCACCGGCCACTACAGTTGCTTTCAGAAAACCTGATTAACAACCAGCAAAGGCGAGGAATATGACCACCTGGAAACTGCTTGCTCTCATCTCGATATTCGGCGCCGCTTTGATGGTTGCCGGCCTTGTCCCTACCGCGCATGCTCAGGAGCAGGGGGAGGTTGAATCCCCCGTTCCGGAAATTGAGGAACCTCCGCAGGATGACGTGATCCTGGATCTGCCGGAGCCCGACCGCGAGCCCGCAATCGTCACCCGCGACGCCGACGACACGATTTCGGTCGACTTCCCGGACGAGCAGGTGCGGGTGATCATCCGCAGCGTCGCCGACCTCTTCGACCTCAACGTCGTCATACCTGAGGGCCTCATCGGGAATGTTTCAATCAAGCTCCGAAACGTGACGTGGCAGCAGGTCTTCGACGTCGTGTTGGATCCGATCGGGTACACCTGGGTCGAGGACCGCAACATCATCCGAATCAAGAGTCATGAGGAGATGGAGCACGAGCCGGTGGACACACGGGTGTTTGTGATCAGTTTCGCTCGCGCCGACGAACTGCGGCCATCCATTGAGCCGCTGGTCGACCAGGGTGTAGGGGGGCGCATCCAGGTGGACACGCGCAGCAACTCCCTGGTCATCACAGAGCGCCCGACCCGGATCAACATGATCCAGGAGATCATTGAACGCCTTGATCGTCCCACCGACCAGGTGATGATCGAGTCGAAATTCATCGAAATCACCAGCCGCGCCGGCAAGGATGTCGGAATCGACTGGGGCTCGTTGGGAGCATTGCGCGCCGGGGTGAGCGACATCCAGCGGGATTGGACCCGGGAACGGGACCAGCAGGCATCGCACGACGGCCCGACCGAGTCCTTCCAGCGGGACACGACGACCTCTTTCGACAACTTGACCGGAAGACAGACCCAGGGTACGACGACCGTCACGCGGAGCATCAGCGAGACCATGGGGATGATGAGCTCGCTCGCTCAGGGTCGTGCCGATCAGGCGATCTTCAGTGCCAGCGCCTTCAACCTGGTGCTGAGCGCCCTCCAGACGGAGGGCGACGTGGAGGTCGTTTCCAACCCCACGGTTGTGACGATGAACAACACGGCGGCGCAGATCAATATCGGCGAGGAGTTCCCGATTCCGCAGTTCACCTACAATCCGCAACAAGGGACGTTCGAGATCAGCGGATTTGAATTCAAGCCGATCGGGGTGATCCTCAATGTCACCCCGCAGGTGAACGCCGCCGGCTTCATCACACTGAACATTGTTCCGGAGATCTCATTGCGGACGGATTCCGTGAGCTTCGGGCCATCCGGCGCGTCGATTCCGATCATCCAGACGCGCAAGACGGAGAGCACGGTCACGATCAAGAGCGGATTCACCCTGGCTATCGGCGGATTGATCGAAGATTCGATTTCAAGCTCCCAATCGAAGGTGCCGATTCTCGGAGACGTGCCTCTGTTGGGCCGCCTGTTTCGCAAGGATTCGAGTGAGACCGAGAAGCGCAACCTGGTAATCTTCATCACGGCCCGGGTTCTGAATCCGGATGGCAGCACGTATGAAGAGGTCTTCTCACAGAAGCGATTGAGCGACATGGGAATAACCGAGCGCGACATCCCCGGATTCGAGCCGTCGGCCGAGGAGGAGGATCTGTACCGCCGTCTGCGCAACACCCGTGAGCAGCTGGACCGGATGCAGGCGGAGTCGAAGGTGCGGCAGCAGCTGGAGCAGATCGAGGAGGGGACAATACGCGCGACCGAACACGACGAACGCGACGAAGGATACGAGCGGAGGCGCACGCGCCATCGCCCAACCCAACCGTGACCCAATCCGTGCCAGTCAACCGAGATCCAATATTATCGAACACGAGGTTTGCCATGAAGAGCTTGATGAAACGACTGATCGTGGGAGGGGGACTGTTTCTGGCCGGAACGATCGGCGCCTACGCGCAGGCAGAAATTATCCCGACCGCCGTGGGGACACCCGAGGAGGCTGTCGAGCCGGGCGAGGCGGTGACGATTCCGGTGACCATCCGGAACGCCGGAGACGAGCCCGTTGAACCGGGCGAGTCGATCCTCGTCCGCTTGGAATTCGGTGCCGGATTCGATCCGGTGGACCGCGAGGTGACATTTGTCGAAGGCCTCGAAGAGGGCAATGCGGCTGATGTCGATGTATCGTTCACCGTCGGTGATGTTGAGAACGGAGAGTACAGCGTACTCGCATCGGTCGAGTACGACGGCGATGTCAACACACTACAAGGGCCGCCGATCCGGGTCGAGGCATTCGCCGATCTGACGATCGCTGAGATCGATTTCAGCGACCGTACATACCATCCGGGCGAGACTGTCGGTTTCAATGTGCTGATCGAGAACATTGGGAGCCGGGACGTGGTCGACGAATTCGATCTGCGGATCTGGTTGCGGAATGAAGATCGATCCATCGTGAATGAGACCACGGTTCGCGTCACCGGCGGCGTACCCGCCGACGGCGAACGGAATGTCTCCGCCTCGGTGCTCATTCCGGCAGACAGCGTCCTGGTGGGGGTCGATTCCGAGACTTTGGAGGTGATGGCGTTCGTCGATGTTCAGAACGAGATCGAGGAGTCCGATGTCACGAACAATGACTTCGGCCCGGTCGACCTGGAGGTGTTCGCCCTTCCCGATCTGCGGATTGTCGATCTGGAGTACGAGCAGGGGGTCTATAACGCGGGGGATCCGGTTCCGTTTCGCGTGACGATCCGAAACAATTCCGCCAATCCGCTTAATCCGGCTGAATTGACACGGATGGTGGCGAATTTCGAGGAATACCGGTTCACTGTCCGGCTTTCGACGGATCCGTCGTTCGACGCCGACGACTTTGAGCTCTTCTTCGTCGACCTCTCTGGTGACGGACAGGGGAATCATCTGCTGCCCGGCGAGGAGTTTACCATCTCGTGGATTCAGGCGATGCCCGGGAACTTCTCGGGCACCTTCTTCGTCCAGGCGAAAGTCGACGAGTTCGACGCGATCGAGGAGTACGTGGAGGATTCGTTCCTGTGTAGCGGGAACAACATCTGGTATGAAACCACGACGGCCCGGATCACTATCCTCCCCGCCACTTGGCCGACGCTCTTTCGCGCGAGCGTTGACGATGACGGTGAGGAGGCCGGGGCGATGAGCGATCGGCCGCAGATCAGCGGGGACGGCCGGTTCGTGGTCTTTCAGAGCGAGGCCGCGCTCGATGCCTCCGACAGCAACCAATACACCTCCATCTACCTCCGTGACACCGTCTCCGGCCGCACGATCCTGGTGAGCGGCGGCGTCGGGGGCGCGGCGCCAAACGGCTACAGCGAGAATCCGGCCATCAGCAGGGACGGACGATGGGTCGTCTTTTCATCCGACGCGACCAACCTGGTGCCGGGGGACGTGAACGCCCACTTTGACATCTTTCTCTACGATCGCGTCACTGAGAGCATCTCATTAATCAGTACGGGACTCGACGGGCAGTCGGCCAACGCCGGTTCGCACCTGCCCGATATCAGTGCCGACGGTGCGCGGGTCGTCTTCCACTCGACGGCGACCAACCTGACTCCGGAGGGCGGCAACGGATTCAAACAGGTCTACCTGTGGGAGCGGGATGACGAGATTTCGTTGATCTCTGGCGATGGTGCGCCGGCGTCCGGCGACAGCAGCGAGGCGAAGATTAGTTACGATGGGTCGACCGCAGTGTTTCGATCGTACGCGGACGATCTGGTCGCAGGCTCGGGCGGCGATCACTCCGATGTCTTCCGCTACACGATCGGGGACGCGATCGAGGCCATCACAAGCGGCAATGCGGACAGCTTCCAGCCGGTTCCCAGCGAGGATGGCTCGGTTGTGGCCTTCGCCTCGTCCGCGTCGAATCTGACGGGGGATACCTTGCACGCGGTCCGCAATGTGTACCGCCACGCGGCAGGCACGACCACCTTGGTCAGCCGCAACCAGGAGGGCGATGGGTTGACCGGCGACAGCCTGGAACCCTCGATCAGCGCCGACGGAAACCTGATCACCTTCCGCGGGTTTGTTTACGATGAATGGCCGCATCCGACGCCGCCGCCTCCCGGGGACGGCCCTGATTTCCTGCATACGGACCTCACGCGATCGGATGGAACCGTTTTTGCAGCGGATCCGATAACCGGCAGCTACGATCTCGCCGGAATGGGTTTCGGCGCGGACATCGAGTTTTCCGATCGCATTGTTGGTTACACGGATACGAATGGAGTATCCGATATCTACCTGTACGATGCCGCGACCGGCGACCGCGAACGGGTGAGCGTGAACCGCTTCGGCTACCAGGTGATCCGCGTCATCGGTGAGCGGAGTGTCCCCTCGAGTCGGGATGCCGTCATCAGCGCCGACGGCCGCTTCGTGGTGTTCGCAAGTGACGCGCACGGGGCGCCGGGCCTGATCCACGGAAGAACCAACAAGATCGGTCTCGATCAGAACGGCGTGCGCGACGTGTTCGTGCACGATCGCCGGACCAGTGCATTGCCCGGTCCGACGGACCTCGAGACGACGCTGATATTCCCGCGGGGCGGCGATACGGTCGAGACAAAGCTAGGCGTCGAAATCCCCGTTGTTGCGCAGGTGTACAGTCCGGTTCGCCCTGTCGAGCGGGTTGAGTTCTACGCAAACAACATGCTGATCGGCGTTGAAGAGGCGCCGATTCTGGCGGATCCGGCGACGGCGAATCGATATGGGATGATGTGGGAGGCGCCGCACGCCGGAACCTTCCACCTGAGCGCGGTTGCCTACGATGATCAGGGCTCGACATCGGCGCCGACCGCCGTCGCAACCGCAGTCGTTGACGCGGGCCCATCGCTGCCTCCCGAGGTGGAAATACGCTCCCCGCTGAGCGGCGAATCCGCCACGTCCGCCTCGACGGTTCCGCTGCTGGCGCAAGCGATGGATCCGGACGGCGACCTGGTATCGGTCCAGTTCCTGTTGAACGGGGCGTTGCACGGCGACCCGGTCGAGCGGATTCCGAGCGCCAATCCGGCGGAATTCCCCTTTTTCAAGACCTGGACGCCCGATGATCCGGGGATCTATACAATCGGCGCCGCAGCACTCGACAGCAGCGGCAACATGGTCTTTGCCGAGCCGGTCACGGTCAATGTGACGACCGGTGTCGACGCGCCTGCGATCGTGTTGACGAGTCCCGCGGAGGGCGCTGTATCCCTCGGGGAACCGGTAACGGTCGCTGCGACCGCATCCGCCGGTTCCGGCCGCACGCTGACCCGGGTCGAGTACTTCGTGAACGGCGACAGCCTCGGATCGGTCGGCGGACTCCAGGAGTCGCAGCTGACCTGGACTCCGGCGGTCGCGGGCTACCATCTCCTCTGGGCGGTGGCGCGCGACGATGCGAACAATATCACGGTTTCGGCACCGGTCGCTCTGGTCGTCGCGGACGGATTGCTGCCCGAGGTTCGATTCGTCCGACCGGATCCGGTAGAGGACAACTACCCGATCGGGGCGACGATCGATATCTGGGTCGATGCCACCGATGCCGATGGGACGATCGAACGGGTCGAGATCTTTGACAACGGAGTCCTGATCGAGAGTTTTGAAACGGCGCCGTACCGATTCGACTACGCGGCGGACCGCGCCGGATTGCACCATGTGCGTGCTGTTGCGACAGACAACCATGGAAACACCGGTGATTCGGTCATCTCGTTTGCCGTCGGTCTGGGAAGCGCACCGGCTATCGCGTATGAAGACGATGCGGACGGCGACGGATTCGCCGACGAGCCGATCCTCGTGAACGCGGAGCACGAGGTGGTCGTAGAGGTGACCGATCCAGACCCGCTGGACGAGGTTGCCGTGGCCATGTTCCTCGACGGGGAGGAGATGGCGGTGACCCGCTCGGCTGACCGGTTCAATTTTGCGTTCACGCCTGGGGAGGCGGGCGATTACACTGTGGAGACCGTGGCGACCGACTTGGCCGGGAACGAGAGCCGCGCGACGATCGTCTACGCGGCCGGCACACCGGAACCGCCGGAGATCAGCATGCACCTGCCCGCGGGGACGTCGAGCTACGCGGCAAATGTGTTGATTCCGATCGAGGTCGAGATCGACGAGGTGTTCGGGTTCATCGAACGGGTGGACCTGTACCGGAACGGGACGCTCATCGCCACACGGGCGGGGGCGCCGTATCACTTCGAGTTCCACGCGACCCAGATGGGGTGGCATACGTTCGAGGCGGTTGCGACGGACAATCGCGGGTTTACCGGGTCGGATGAACGGCAGATTCGGGTGGGACGGGGAAGCGCACCGGCTATCGCGTATGAAGACGATGCGGGCGGCGACGGATTCGCCGACGAGCCGATCCTCGTGAACGCGGAGCACGAGGTGGTCGTGGAGGTGACCGATCCGGATGCGTTCGATACGGTGACGGTGACCTTCCAGGTGAACGGGGAGTCCGTCGACGAGCAGGCGATCGACCGGGATGGCGATACCTATTCGTTCTCGTTCGCGCCGGAACAGGTGCGCGATTACATCGTCACCGCGATCGCGACCGATCTGTACGGGCACGTTGTCGAGGAAACAATCGTCTATGAGGCGCGCTTGGCGGTCGACGGCGGTCCCTCCGTGGAGCTGCTCACGCCAGAGGCGGAGAGCGTAGTGACGCGCGGTTCGAGCGTCCTGGCGTACGCCGGGGTCACGCCTGGGCTGGACTCGGTCGATCGGGTCGAGTTCTTTGTCAACGGCCGTCTCGTGGAGACGGTGAGCGACTTCCCTTACACCTTCCTCTGGATGCCGGTTGCGACTGAGACGCCGGTCGGCGTCGCCCACCTGCAGGCCGTCGCCTACGATCTGGAGGGGCGGGCGGGCGCCTCGCCGACGGTCACCCTTGAGGTTGCGACGGGCGAGGGTGGCAGCGCGCCACAGGCCATTCTCAATACCGTGCAATCGCCGGTCCCGGTTGGCAGGCCCGTATTACTGCGGGCTTCCGCGCAGGTATCGCAGAGCTCCGTCACGCACGTGGACTTCTTTGTGGACGGGGAATTGCTGGACACCGCGAGCACGGAGGGATTCCAGAACCAGTACAGCGCCGTCTGGACGCCCCAGAATACAGGGGAATTTGTCTTGCACGTGGTTGCATACGACGCCCGGGGGAACCAGGGCGCCGCCATTCCCCAGGTCGTCGCCGTTTCGGGCGACAGTCTGTTGGCTGTCGACCTCGTCGAGCCGGAGGATGGAGCTATACTGGCGCGCAACCGGACGCATGTACTGAGGGCGGATGTCTTCAGCGCGTCGGGGACGAACGCCACAGTGCGTTTCCTCATCAACGGCCCCGAAACGATGGCGATCGAGGCGGATGGGTTTCCGTACGAAGCGGAGTGGACCCCGCAAGATGCGGGCGCCTATTCCATTATCGCGGAGGTGACTGAGATTATCGGAGAGGAGCTGCGGCGCTCCTATTCGGAGATCTCCGAGGTGAACGTCGAGGCAGGCGAACCGCCGACGGTGTCCATTGTGCGCCCGACGACCGGACAATCGGTCACCGCCGGATCCGAGGTGCGGATCGAGGTCAATGCCTCCTCCCCGGACGGGCACATCGCCTCGGTCGATGTCCGGGTGAACGGCCAGTTGGTTGAAACGCTGACCGACGAACCGTTCATGGTCGATCACATCTTTGGAGCGAAGGGCACGCACACGATCGAGGCCATCGCCCGCGACAATTTCGGAGCCACGGCCACCGCACGGCGCAATGTACAGGTATCGGACCGCGTTAATGAGAACCTGGACGTCTTCCTGAATATCTCCCCGGCCAGTCGCGCGACCGACGGGCGCAGCGGCGAGGGGCACATCACGCAAGGCTCTCAGGTGTTGCTGCGCGCCGTAGTTGAGCACGATCGAGTCGAAGGGGAAGTCGCCGCGACAACGGTCGTATTCTCAAGCAACGGCGAGGAGGTCGCCGTGTTGGAGGAAGCTCCCTACTTTCATGTGTTCTCTCCCCAGCGCGATGCTGGAGCGACGTTCAGTTCCTACGCGGTTGAAGCGCTTGCGATTGCCTTTGATGCCGAGGGGGAGGAGCTCGGACGCGGCCGGGTCAGCCGGGACGAACTCTTCATCGAAGAGGGAGGGCTGACGCCTCCCGATATTCATCTGGTCTCCCCGATGGAAGGGGACAACCTGACGGTCGGATCTTCCACCTACCTCCGCGCTGAACTGACCAACCGCGAAAACATCGGGCGCGTCAGCCGCGTCGTATTCTACGCCGACGATCAATATATCGGCGAGGACAATTCCGAGCCGTTTACACTCGATTGGGTTCCCGCCTTCGGTGGCGAGAACGTCGAGATCCGGGCAGCGGTGTACCTGCAGGAACAGCTGTTCGTCTATAACCCGTTCCCCACTCCCCCGGAGGCCGTCAATGTCACGCCCTCCCGCTTCTCGCAGGCGCGGACGGTCTCCATTGCAGAGCCTATCGGGGTGTTGCCGACCGTGGAGCTGAAGGTGCTTCCGAACGAGACCGAGGTCGCCCAGAGTTCGCGCATGCTGCTTTACGCCAACCCGCAGCGCATCGACGGCGCAGTGGAGAGCGTCTCGTTTTCGGTCAATGGTGTGCCGTTTGCGACGACCGATTCCGCCCCGTGGGTCGCCGAGTGGGTGGCGCCGAGCGCCGGAGTGTACTTTCTGAACGCGACGGTAACCGATGACGACGGAAACACCGCGAACTCCAACTTCGCCACAATCGCCGTCACGAGTCAGAGCGTGCCGACTGTGGACGGGGCCATACCGACAGTGCTCCTGACCGGTCCGGAGGACGGCGCCGTCCTCCGAAGCGGGACGTTCGTCTCGCTCTCCGCTGAAATCAACCGGTTTGTCAATCCGCCCCAGTCGGTCATATTCTACGTAAACGGAGAGATCGTTGGATCCGCCGAGTCCTCTCCATTCGCAATCGACTGGTTCGCGCAGTTTGACGGACCGGCCGTACTCTTCGCAACCGCCACCGCCGACTTGACCGGCGGCGGCGTGTACACGGCAGCCTCGCGCGTGCGTGAAGTGGCACTGATCGACCTGCAGGAGGTGGGGACCCCCCAGATCGACGATCTGACCCGCACGCCGTCCGGGCCGGTTCTACGCAACCAGGAGATCCGCTTCCGCTTCCGCGTCAGCGACTCCGGAATTATCGATCGGATCGAGTTTTTCCGTGACGGCCGGCGCATTGGCGAGAAACGCCGGACGGAGGAAATCCCGCTTCCCTCCGGAAACTACGAGTTTACGGACACACCTCCAGATCTTGGGGAATACCAGTACCGCGTCCGGGTCACGAATCTTGGTGGGCGTCAGGCGGTGCGCGACTTCCCCGAGATTTCGATCGTGCTCGGAGATCCGCCGATGGTCTCTCTGACCGACCCGTCACCTGGAACCCTGGTGGCCCGCGGGGAGCCGGTGGAATTACGGGCGACTGCCAGCGATCCGAATTCCGGAGGCCGTATCACCGAGGTCGAGTTCCTGCGCGACGGTCAATCGATCGGGACCGCCACCGAGGCCCCGTACCATATCGAGTTCGAACCGGATTCGGCCGGCGAGATGGTCTTGACGGCCGTGGCGACGAGCCTCAGCGGCCACACCGCCGAGTCCTCCCCGGTTGTGATCGAGGTCCTGGATGAGTCGCTGCCGACGATCGAGAGTTTTGAGACGAGCGTCCACGCGCGCCAGGCACTGGTGGGGGAACGGATCACCTTTACCGCCGACGTCAGTGATGACGAGGGGATCGCGCGCGTCGTGCTCTTCGAGAACGGGCGAGAGGTAGCCGAGGCGACTACGCCTCCGTTTGTGCTCGCGACGACGCCCTCCTCGTCCGGAGCGGTCGAGTACCATATCGAGGCGGTTAACGTGAACGGCCTTTCCAGGAGTTCGAGTCCGATCACCATCCATGTCCGGTGGCCGGACCCGGTTGGGGATGACGATGATTTCGTCTATCAAACACTGCTGGACATGCAATTTGAGTCTCCGTCATTGGAGGATCGAAGTGATTGGGTCGAATTCCTCGAAACCGCCGACCGGGACGTCTTCGTCACCGCTGTGTTACAAAGCGATGATTTCGTCTCGACGCGGCTGGCCCTGATGCTCCGTTCTCTCATGACCGGGTCGTGGGGCGATGTTCCGAAAGCGCGGGCGGGAGTGCAGGTGATCGAGTCATTGAACGTCCGCGCGTTCGCCGAGTCCCTGCTGCCGGATTTCAAGGGCCGGCTCTGGGGCGGTCGGACGCTGCCGGCGCCGACGGATGCCCGCCCACAGGTCGATGAATTCGTGCGCGTTGTATGGCGGGCGAAATACGGGGCGGATGCACCGGATCCAACCGCGGATCAACTGGATCCATTATTTGAAGAATTCCAGTGGCGCAGTACCGACAGCTTTTTTGCTGTGGTAGCCTCCGATCACACCGGTATCGACGGAAGAACCAATATCCTGGGAATCCGAAACGCACCGAATAACAGGTTGATGGATGAGTCATTCGCCGCGGCGTTGCTGATCACGCTGTTGCGCATCGAACCGACGAATGAGGAGGTCGCCGCGCTCTCCCGCGAGGAGAAGATTACGCAAGTGCGCGCCGTCATCAATGATCCGCGCTATGCGGCGCGATTCGTCGGACCACTGCAGGGCGCCGTCGAGTATCCCGCGCATGTGCAACACTCGGGTTGGTTTGGCTGGTTCAGCGACTACTACGACCCGTGGGTCTACCACTACGAGCTCGGGTGGCTCTACCTGTGGGCGGAGACTCCGGAGAGTATCTTCATCTACGATTTCGAGCTCGGCTGGCTGTGGACCAGCGACAATTACTACTACCATCAATCCCTGCTCTACCAGTACGCCAGCGACTCCTGGATCCGGTATTCCAAGGGATCGGGATGGCCGCGGCAGTTTGAATCGATGGACGGGTCGCCGATCACGCGTTGAGTGGCCGCAGCCTCGCGGGTCGCCGGCTTCCTTCGCTTGCATTCAGCGGAAAAGATCCCCAATCTGCGGAAATGGCCGTTGCCTCGTCCCAGACTAATGCCAATCTGCGCCGTCAGCTCGAAACGATCACGTCGCCCGTCGCCCGCCATCTCGCGGCATTGGATGCCTTCATGGAGGGCCAGGTTGACGCATTCGAACCGGAAATGCGCGAGCTGGTTGCATTCTGTCTGCGCCACAGCGGCAAACGCATCCGGCCAATGTTGTTGTTTTACAGCGGATGGCGGGATGACGAAGACGAGCCGGCCGATTCGCTCGTACGGGCGGCAGCCGTGGTCGAGTTCGTGCACC
>SLNJ01000023.1 GCA_007133065.1 Opitutales bacterium | reverse complement strand
CGATTTCGTTCTCTCGCCGTTTGAAGTCGATGCCCGCGGCGACCTCGGGTACCGTCCCACCACGACGCTCGCCGCCACTCGCATCCGAACCGATCTCCGCGACATTGGCGCCGCAATCTCCATCGTGACCGAACAATTCCTCGAGGACACGGGCTCGGTGAATATTGAAGATCTGCTCGTCTACACGACGAATACCGAGGTCGGCGGCCTGGGCGGAAATTTCAGCGCCTCCCAGGGTTTCGGCGCGGGACTCATTATCCCGGAGTTGCAGCGTGACAGCAACCAAGGCGGGCTCACCCGCGTGCGCGGCCTCGCTCAAGCGGATCTCACCCGAAACTTTTTCCTGACCGAAATCCCGTTCGACGCGTATAACACGAACCGCATCACGATCCAGCGCGGGGCGAATGCCGCGCTCTTCGGCCTGGGGAGCCCGGGCGGCATCGTGGACAACAACCTCATCCAGGCCGACTTCCTCGGCGATCGCGGACGCGTCCGGCTGAAAACCGACGAACACGGGACGCTTCGCTCCGAATTGCGGGCCTACAATGAGTTGATCGACAACACCTGGTCCCTGCTTGTTGCGGGGCTCTATGAACGGAAGCAGTTCGAACAGAAGCAGGCGTGGGAGAAAGACCGGCGTGCGTACCTCTCCACACTCTGGGAACCGGTCGAAAACCTCCGCGTGCGGTTCAACATCGAGTACGGCGACCGCAATGGAGCCCGTCCTCGCACCGAACCCCCGAACGATCTCCTCACCCCCTTCTACCTGATGGGCAAGCCGACATTCTCGCATCCGATCGAAGCGGGCGAGTTTCGCAACAGCTCCGGCGACCTGCTTCCCGGCGTCAACAACAACCAGATCATGACGCCGCTGAGCATGGCGCGTCAGGGGCCGTTGTATGTCTACAGCGATCCGTCACGAGCCGAGGCCGACGTCGTCGGCGCCCAGGCGTTTCTCAACGCGAACCAACAGAGCTTTGACGACAATGAACGAACGATGCTCGGGTTTCGAACGATCCATGACATCATCAATCGTACCGGCATGAATCCGGACGGCTCCCCAATACCGGAAGGCAGCCGAGGTTTCTTCGCCCGCGGATTTGCGGATCGCCAGATTACCGATCGCAGCATATTCGACTACCGGAAGAACCTCCTCGACGGTGGGAGCAGCCAGCAGTTTTCAAAGTGGCGGGACGCGTCGGCCTCGGTCGAAAAGACTTGGCTGGACGACCAGTTCGGCATCGAGCTCGCCGCACACCAGCAGCGCTGGCACGAAGGACAATTGAACCAGTTGCGCGGCGGCGGGCAGTCGATCGGCATCAACATCGACATGAATGAGTTCATGGGAATCGCCACAGTCGACGGCACTCCCTCAGGCGAACCGATCCCGAATCCGAACTTCGGCGGCGCCGCGATCGTAGCCCGCGCGGAGAACTCCGACATCCAAATTGACCGCGATGCCCTTCGTGCGATTGGATTCGGCGAGATTCACGCCGAGGATTTCATCGGCGACGAACTCCTCGCGAGTGTTCTCGGCCGCCTCAATGTTACCGGGCTTGCGAGTCAGCAGGACCTCTGGAACCGCACCTTGTTCACGCGGGATGTCGCGGACCGGCAGCAGATCGCCGACAGAACCCGAGATGGCGAATTCCCCGGCTCCGGGTTCCACCGGCCGCACAGCTACCACGCTCTTGAGATCCGGGGACTGCCGGAGGGGCAGACCCTGGCTGATTTGAACAGCATCGATGACCTGCGCGGCGTGAGCATTCAGCCGATTCCGTTCGGCCGGGAGCGGCACCGAATCCCGAGATCCGGGACATTTCGTATGTGGAACGAAGCCGAAGAACGTTTCGAAGCGGTCGACATCGACACGTTCACGATCCACGACAACGACAGCATGCCGGCAGCGTTCTCGGCCTCGAAAACCAGAACCAAGGTGGAATCCCTGGTCGCCATCGGGCAGCACTACATCTGGGAGGACACCCTCGTCCTCCAAGGTTCATGGCGCAGGGACAAGCAATATACGCATGCGGGCGGCAACGCTCCGGCGCTGGCTCCATACACCAGCAGACGGGACTTGCGCGCTTCCGGCTGGGTTTTCCCCGACGAGCCCACCAGCTCCGCCAAGGGCACGACGCGCTCATGGGGAATCGTGGTCCACACGCCCGAATTCATCAAGCGCGAGCTTCCGTTGGGCAGCGAGATCTCCTTCCACTACAGCGAGGCCAGCAACTTCGAGCCGAGCGCCGGCCGGCTCGATGCGCAGAACCGCCCGCTGCCGCAGGTCACCGGATCCACCGAAGAGATGGGATTCACGGTCTCGACCATGAACCAGCAGTTGATCGCCCGGGTCAACTGGTACGAAACGGGCGTGCTCAATGATTCGTTCCAGACGTCGGGTTTCACGGCTCCCCAGGGGATCATGCTCGACCTGAACCGCCAGCTCGATAACCAGGACAACATCGACCAGGGCTTTACCGCGGATGATGTCCGGGCTCATCTGCCTCCTCAGGGAGTGATCGATGTCCATGGCATCACGTTTGACTTCGAAGACAACGAGCCAAGCGCCCTCCCGAATCCGGCACGCGTCGGGACGCAGGACTTCGTCAGTGACGGGGTGGAGATCGAGATCAGCTACTTCCCAACCCGGAACTGGCACAACCAGATTGTGATTGGGAAACAGAAGACGATCACGGACAACACGTATCCGGTGCTCGGACAGTTGCTGGAGGACTTCTTCGAGCCGATGTGGATCAACAGCAACTTCGCGCAAAACTTCTACATCGATGAGGATTCCACGCAGACGCTGGCTGAACGCACGACGCAGCAGCTGCTCAACGACTACCTTCGCGCCAAGGGACAGGACGGGACACCGACGATTGAACAGCGCGAATGGACCGCGACCGCCAGCACCAGCTACCGATTCCGCGACCAGGAAGGCCTGCCCGACTGGGTCCGGAACTTCACAGTCGGTGGATCGATTCGCTGGGAGGACAAGCAGGGCATTGGTTTCGGGCTCACCCAGAATGAATTCGGCGATTGGGTCCGGGACGTCGATCAGACCTTCTACGGCTCCCCGCAGACCTTCTACGACGTCTTCGCGCGTTACGCGGTCGACATGCGCTACAACACGCGCCTGACGCTGCAACTGAACATCAAGGATCTCACCAACCACGACGGTCTGGTCCCGATCTTCGCCAACCCGGACGGCAGCCGCGTCTACCGCATTCAGGAAGGCAGGCTCGCCAGTCTCACCGCGACACTCGACTTCTGAGGCCGGCGGGTCATTGCACGGCATTCATCTCAGGCCGGCCCCGTTTTCCGGGGCCGGCCTTTTCTTTGGTGCGTGTCTCTTGACATCTGAATAGCATCTGTTAATCACTCGGCTTCCGAGTTCTTATGGATTCGTTTCACTTTGCCTTTACCCTTGGATCTTCCATCGCGCGACCCTTGACGCGTGACCTCCCAATCTCTCACCGATGAGCAAGATACGGCCTTCCTGCAAGACGATCGCGCTTGCCGCCGGGGTCAGCCGCATGACCGTGTCGATGGCTCTGCGCGACCACCCGAGGGTCGCGCCCGAAACCCGGCGAAAGATCAAGAAGATCGCCCGGGCACAAGGGTATACGCCCGATCCGAACCTGACGCAGCTGATGCGCTACCTGCGGAAGCGCAACATCAGCAAGGAGGAACCGGTGATCGCAATCCTCAACGCCAGGATGCGGCCACTCAACGAGCTCGGGAAGGATTCGGTGCTCATTCGCGAGGGCGCCCGGGAACGTGCCGAAGAACTGGGATTCAAGACCGAGGATTTCTGGCTTCACGAGCCGGGGATGCGCCTGCAACGGGTGGTGCAGATCCTTGAGACGCGCGGGATCCGGGGACTGATGGTCCTGCCTGTCGAACACCTGCGCAACGTTTTCTCGCTGCCCCAGGAGAACTTCGTCGGCGTATCCACCTGCTCGGTCGCGGCCAAGCTCGGATTCAACCAGGTGCACCCGCATTTCTACCAGTCGATGCACATCGGCATCTCAACCCTGCTCGAAAAGGGATTTCGTCGGATCGGACTCTGCTTCACCAAATCCGACGACGAGCGGGCGAATCATCTCTACCTGAGCTACCTGCTCTACCATCACGAAAACATCCCGGCGTGCGACCGCGTTCCTCCGCTGTCCAAGGACGTCATCAAACGCTCCGACCTGAAGCGTTGGATGCACAAGAACCGGCCGGACGTTGTCCTGAGCACGAACATGGATCACTTTGAATGGCTGCAGGCGCTCGGCTTTCATATTCCGGACGACATCAGCTTCGCGGCGCTCGCTCCCGCCACAGAAGAAGTGTCGGACATCGCTCTGGTCCGGGTCGGTTACCGCAAGATCGGCGCCACGGCTATCGACTTGCTCAAGACAAAACTCGCAAACGAACCGATGGGGCCGACCGATAACCCTGCCGTCACTCTGATCCGGGGCGAGTGGGTCGACGGGGCCAGCGTGAGCCCGGTCCCCGCAAAGCCCGCGGCTGCGGTTCGCTGATATTTCCGTTACGCGAAGGCGGCGCGTGCGTCGATTCTATCGACCGATCGACACCATGCCCCAGAGACAGAGGATGACGATCCCTACGACCGCCCAGCTCCCCAGGAACCCGATGTAATCCATGCGATCGGGCCTGGCGATTTCCCATTGGCTGTCCGGCAGCAATTTCTTCCGGCGAATCATCTCGGGGTTCCGGAATGCTTCCTCCACGGCCTGATCATCCGCTTCCTGCGTCGCCGCGACGGGGGTGTAGATTTTCGCATAGAAGCGATCGAGGTGCTCCTTCGCGACCGGACGGGTCAGGAAGGAGACCCCGATCAGCAACACGAACGGAAACGTTGCGATGAAGAAGAAGCGGAGGGCGACAAGCTGCGACTTCTGGAACTGCGCGAAGTCAATCCCAAACCAGCTCAGAACCCACAACTCCGCTTCGAACCGCCCTGTTCCAATCAGCGGCGAATCGGGATCCGCGGGGTCCTGGCGCACCACGCTTTCAAAGAAGATTCCGCGCGCCTCGATAAAGACCTCCCGTTCAACGGCGTCGCCAACGTGAGTCGCCCGTCCCTCTGCAACATCCTCTTCAGTCGCGGGCGTCAGGTACGTCTCAACATAGCTCTCAGTTTGCTGCAGGAAGGCGGGGTATGTTCTGGCCCAGTCCGATGCCATAAAGAGATTCGGGATGATCGCGAAGAGCGTGAAGCAAATGATGATCTCTACGCCGACAGCCACCTTGGTCAGTCGTCGCCAGATGAAGCCGAGCCAGATCGGAGCTCCGAAAATGGCCGGGATCGAGATGAAGTATCGAAACAGCTCGAGCAGGTTGTCGATGTACAACGCGGCTCCAATACCCCCGAGGAGCGTCACTGCGATCGTCAGACGTCCCACCCAAAGGTAATGCCGCTCCGATTTGTTGCCCAGGAACGGCTGGTAGAGATTACGGATGAACAGCGCCGAGTTGCTCATCGCCATGGTGTCGAGCGTCGACATGTTCGCCGCAAGGATTCCCACCAGCATCAGCCCAATCAACCCGGGCGCGAGAAGGTCGCGGGTCATCATCCCCCACGCCAGATCCGGGTCGTGCAACTCGAGTCCGTACAGACCGATCGCAATCAACCCGGCCATCACCCAGAAGAGCATGATGAATCGCTTGCCGAACAGGCCGGCGATCATCCCAAAACGCGCCGTGTTCTCGGTCCGCGCGGAACCGGCGGTCTGCATCATCATCGCTACCGCAACGATCGACACGAGATTTGACAGGGCCATTCCGATAATCGTGTACCAGGCGTAGTCGCTGAGCGTCACCGAGCCGAACAACGCGAATTTGAAGTCGGGCACCTCCGCGTGCAAGCCGGAGAACCCACCCAGTTGCGCGAGCCCCAGCGGCACCAGGATCACCGAGAAGAATGCGATCAACATCCCCTGTACGGCATCTGTGATCGCCGCTCCGCGGAAGCCTCCCATCATGGTGTAAGCGGCCACCATGAGCCCGTAAAGGAAGTAGAAAAACGTCCGATTGGTATAGGAGTGGAATCCGACGATCTCCCCGCGGAGCTGTTTCTGATGGAGCACTTCATATCGCCCCTGCTCCTCAGCCGTCCGGTCCGTATAATCGATCTCCCGCAAATCCAGGTACTCCCGATATTGCTCGACTGCGCGCTCTTCCTCGACCGTCAGGACCTCGGCCGGCTTGGGAGTCACCGCCATCATTGTCTTCGCCGCTACCATGTAGCCGACGCCTCCGCCGACAAAGGCCATGAGAAGCGTGAACAGGGCGTAGCTTCCACCAAGCACCCGGCTCTGGAAGCGTTCCGTGAAAAGATCGCCAACCGTTGTCAGGCGAATCCGCCGGTACCAGAGCGCGATGAACCAGTAAAACGGCGTGATGAAGAGTACAAGAAATTGAATCCACATCCCTCCCACACCCTGGCGATAGGTCTCGCGTGTCACGGCCACCGCCTGGTCCGCATTCGTCGAAGTGCCGAAATTCAGAAAGAACTGGAAAAATTTCCCGAGAGAACGGCCGGCAAGAAAGAAATTCCGCGTATCGATATTCTTCTCCCCGACCTTCTTTCCGATCCAGAGAATCCCCACGATGTAAACGGTGAGAACGAGAATATCGAGAACGTGAAGACCAAGAACGTGCATCTGCAATGTTTCTTAAGGTCCGGCGCCCTGACCGATCAACCCGACAGCTGGGTATACGGTAAAATCCCCCACCGCTTGGTCTTCTGCACGTAACCGGATATTAGCGTTTGGATGACCGACGCAACCCGTGTTCACACCGGACGACCCGAATTCGACGAACTCTATCCCCGTATCCGCGGCTTCCTCGAGCAGGATACCATGGATATGTTGATCGACGATCAAATGATCCGGGGATACCGCTCGCCCGACACCCCGTCCGTATGGATCCGGGATCACTCGGACATCATGCGCGGGTTCCGCTTCTTTGAACGGGATATGACATCGGCCGTCTCCCACTTCGCCGACACGCAAGCCCGCAACGGCCGGATCTTCGACTACTTTACCGTGCGGCCCGAGAAGGTCCCCTGCGAGATCGAGAATTGGTGCAAATACGTGCGCGTACCGGTTGAGGCGGACGTCGAGTACCGATTCGTCAAGGCCGCGTACCTGGCATGGCAGACGACCGGCGACGACGCCTGGATATCCTTGTTGCTTCCCTCCCTGGAGCGCGCGCTGGACTACGCGTTCAGCCATCCGTGGCGCTGGGACGAGAGGGAGAAGCTCGTCAAACGGCCCTACACGATCGACTCGTGGGACTTCGCGTACACCGCCGGGCGGCACGACGGACTCCAGTTTCAGATCGACGAGCACACCTTCTGGGGCGTCATGCACGGAGACAACAGCGGGTACTATGAAGCGTGCCGCAATCTTGCCCGCATCTGCCGCCACCTTGGGCACTCCGAACGAGCCCGCCACTGGGAGAGCTGGGCGACCGGGCTCAGGCAGCGGATGAACGATCTCTGCTGGAACGGTCGTTTCTATACGCATTTCGTCAAGCAGACGCCTGTTGCCATCGCCGGCGTCGACGAAAGCAGCCAACTCAGTTTCAGCAACGCCATGAACATCAACCGGGGGGTCGCGAGCCACCGGCAGGCCGTATCGATCCTCGAAGAGTACCTCGAACGCAGGCGCACCACCAACGCATTCGCGGAGTGGTTCTCCATCGATCCTCCGTTTCCGGACGGCGTCTTCGGCGACTCCAAACTGGTCGGCGGCGCCTACTGTAACGGGGGGATCATGCCCCTGGTCGGGGGCGAACTGGCGCGGGCCTACCTGGAGCACGGTTTCGAGACCGAGGGGGTCGCGACCCTGCGCCGCTATTACGAGCTCATTTCCAGGAAGGATGAGACGTACCTCTGGTACTTTCCGGACGGGACTCCCTCCTCGATCGACACCAGCACCAGCCCGGACGCCGCCCCCACCGACGGCTGGGGTTCCGCATCGATGCTCTACGGTTTCATCGAAGGCCTCGCCGGCGTGCAGGACTGTTCGCGGATGATGGAGCACGTACGGATTGCGCCCCGCTGGCGGGCCGCGGGTCTAACCGAGACGGAGGTCCGGGTGGGATACGAAGCTTCCGGGGCCTCGGTCGCGTATCGCTACCGGGAACGGAGCGACGGTATTGCGCTCGCGATCGAAGGAAGCCCGACGCAACTCGACCTCCACATCCCCGTTCCGGCCGACGCCCGTATCCGCAGTGTCACGGCTGCGAACGAGTCGACACCATTCGCAGAGACCACGCTCCGCGGCAGCCGTTACATCGACTGCACGCTGAAGATCGCGGGCGGAGCGGAGATTGCGATCCGGTATGCGTGATCGCAGGTGAATCGCTTGATTGTCGCGCTGTTCGAGCCGTCTTGCTTTCCGCTCGGCTTACCGGGCCGGCGCCGCACGTGGCGCCAGCCCGGCCACCAAACAACCAGTTGGGACCAACAACCAGTTTAGAACCAAGGCGAAAAGCGAACCCGACGACGCCGATGCGGCGCGGGCACTAGTCGGACGCGCTCGATCGAGCATCGGAATCGGGGAAACAAAGTCGCGACCATACAATGATGCAACCGCACCGGAAGGCGGGCGTCAGGCCCTATTACAGTTTACAGTCAAGCGGGCGGGTCCCTCCGGCGGGCGCCGCGCCGGCCGGCTCGGAAGAATGCCGCAACTTACCGTAAACCGCCGTACCGTTCTTTCCACGAGAGGTGGTTGGCGTATTGTGACGGCGATGATGACTACCGTCATGCATGCCGCATTCGACCGAGCTCGCCGCATCCCCTCCGCGTGTGAGACGCAACCCCGCTACCATTGATGCCGGAACTCCACCACTTGAATGCATGGGACTTTGGAGTCCTCGGGCTCTACATGCTGAAGACGGTCCGAAACAGGTCGCGTCCCGGCAACCGAACCACCACAATCCACGACAAACCGAACACAAAGGAATCTCCATGAATCGTCGCACATTCCTCCGTCTCGGTACGACATCTCTGATTGCCGGCGCCCTCCCAATATCGCTCAGATCCGAAAAAAACACCCCGCGCAACCGGGAGACGCGGCTGTTTTTTGAACGCGCCGACATCCCCCGGATCCGAGCCAATTCAAAATCCGAACTTCTCGGTCCGCTGTACCGGGAATGGTCGCAGAACGCTCCCGGTGCACTCGATGCCGCATTCGACAGACTGGCGGCCTCGGGAGATCTCAACGCCGACATGCGGGACGCCTGCCGCGCGCTCCGCCGGCGTGCCATCGTACAGATCGTCGAGCCCGACGCCGACCTTCGAGACGCCCTGTTCCGGTCGATTGACCGGCTGCTCGCCATGCCCAAGTGGGACTTCTTTCTGGATGGGCCCGACACCGTCATCGGGATTCAACGCGCATCGCTGGCAATTGTCACGCTCCTGTTCGCACGCGAGGCGCTTGCGGATGACTGGGATGCGGACCGCGACAACCGCCTTCTCGAGGCGGTGGCGGAGAAGGGTTGCGTGCCGTGCTCCCGCACGATCTACGGCATGGACCACCCGGAGAGCGTGGTCGGCTGGCGGCTCGATGACGAGCACGACCACCTCTTCGATCTCGAAATGAGCCGTTGGCCGATGATTCTCGGAGGCAACAACCTGCGCGCCGTACCCGCAGCCTCGCTGGGACTCGGCGCTCTCGCCCTTCGCAAACAGGATCCCAGAGCGCGGAAATGGCTCGATCAAGCCGTCTCGAGTTCGCGGCGGGTGCTCACGCTCTTCAAACCGGACGGGAGTTTCTTCGAGGGCATCTCATACACCAACTACACCCTGCGCACGCTCTTCAGCTTCTTCGACGCCCACCAGCGTACCGTCGGCGACATGGATTGGGCGCGCGAGGGCAATGTCGATACGATCGTCGCGTTCATCCTGACGATGCAGGCGGGCCGGGCCGCCGACGGATGGCCCGATCATGTGAACTTCGGAGACTCCAGCCGGACGGTGTTTCCCGGGGTACCCGCGTGGATCCGAAAGCAGACCGAAAATCCCCTCGCCCAATACGCCGTGGAAGAGGCATCCCGGCCCGGCAATTTCCGCGATTTCCTCTGGTATGAGCCTGAGCACCCCAAGGCGGCTCCGCCGGAATCCCTCCAAAACGTACGCAACAAGCTCGATCACGTCATCTGCCGGACCGGTTGGGGTGCAGACGACGCCGTCCTGGCATTTCGCAGTGGCGGACCGGCCGCGCACGAGCACGCGGATCGCAACCACTTCATCTACAAGATCCACGGCGAACGGCTTCTGACCGATCATTTCAAGCCCGCCTACGACTGGCGCGATCCCCGTTGGGTGTTGCGCCTCACGGAGGCGCACAACGCCGTGTTGGTCAACGGCGCCGGTCACCAGTACCATCGCGGTGAAGAAGGGACCAATGACAGTCTCGCGTACGCGACCATCGTCGGCTACGAAGACCGCGGCGATCACGTCTGGTGGACCAGCGACGCCACCGCCGCGTACCGGATTGATAACTACCATGTCTCAAAGGTGCTCCGCACGGTCCTGTTCGCCAAGCCGGACATCGTTGTCCTTCTCGATCAGATCCGACTCCGCTATGAACCGCAGCGGGTCGACCTGCGCTTCTTTCCCGACAACCGCGACGGCGCCGCGACGCTCGACACCGACGGGACCGCCTCCCTTGCGATCGAGCGGCCCGGCGCCCGGCTCCGCGGAACGGTTGTCGGAGGCAACGCCACGGCCCTCTCGCTCGGGCGGCTCGACCTTCCCTCCGAACACGGCATCTTCCCCTATGCCGCAGTCGGCTCCGAGCCGGCTCTGCGCCATCAGATTCTCACGGTCCTCGACGCCGCGGCGGCGGACGAGGCACCCCGCCCCCCGCCGCGGATCGAAGCGACTCCCGAGGGATGGCGCGTTCGGGCCGGACGACTGAGCGCGCTCGTCTTCACGGGCGATTTCAACCCCGCGGTGCGTGTGATCCAGACTTGAATCTGAATCCCCGGATTGGTCAGGACGGGCGCGTGTCCCTCCGTGCGTCCCCCGTTCTGTCTTCCGGCACGGCGGTTATGGCGCGTGTATCACGTAGTCCAGGTCGAACACGTATGCGCCGTGCAGCCCGCCTTCGCGCCATGTTCTCCCATCGTCATCGGAGTAATAGGTTCCCTCTTCGAAGGTCGATGCCCAGAGGCGGCCGGAATCGACCGGATCGTAGCTGACGGCGGTAACATGGGGAGATGGAAGTCCCTCCCGGCGGTCCGCCCACGAGCCGCCCCCGTCGGTCGAGACCCAGACCCCGCGGTCCCACCCCCCGGCGGCGAAGCGGGAGGGATCTTCCGGGTGTGCCGCCACTCCATAGATATTGGCGCCGTCGAGTCCGGGCACCGCCGACGTCCAGCGCGCGCCGTCGTCCCGGGAAATATAGACCCCTTTCCCCTCGGTACCCGCGATCCAGAGGTGCGGGTCGGCGCGGCTGCGCTCGATATCGAGCACGACCTCCCCCGGCCCGGACGCAACCGGATTCCACGTCCGGGCCCGGTCGTAGCTCACGTAGATTCCGGCGGCAGTGGCCACGACCACGCGCTCGGGATTCTGTTCGTCCACAAGAATCGTACGGGAATAGCGCTCCGGCAATCCATCGTTCGCCGACTCCCAGCTATCCCCGCCATCGCGGCTGACCACAACGCCCCAGACCGAGGAGGCGTACACGTTGCGGCCGTCGCTCGGATCAATCGCGATTTTGTTCAGGTCGCTCTCCCGCCACCCGGTGGTCATCCGCCAGGTTCGGCCACCGTCCGTTGTGCGGACGATTCCATTGCCGCAGGCGATAAACAGTCGCTTCGGATCGGAGGGGTCCGCCGCGATGCTGTTCATAAACAGGATCACCGGACCGATCCGCTCCCACGTCGCACGCTCCCGGTCGTAGAGGAAGACCCCGGAATCGGTTGGAAGGGAGCTCGCCTCCTGCTCCTTGGTCATCGCCATCGCTGCAAACAGTACCGGTTCCGAATCGGAGCCGTACGCCGCACCCAGACCGAGGACCGGCAAACAAATCGATAGAACAAACCAACGGCGGATCATCATTGCTCGGACAGGGTTGAAGATTCAACACGATTGTCCACGAAATCGAGGAAATAACGCTCGCGCCCGTGGCGTATCTCCAGTGAGCGGCTCTCGCGCCCGGCGCGGGCGAACGGCCCGTCGAAGAGGGGCCATGCATCGTAGTCGAGCGGGACGCCGTCGACGGCGGGAACAGACCCGTGGCGCGCCTCGAGCTCGTATCCGTCCAGGCAGGTGAACGCGACCGCCGGCTCGGGCTCGAGCGAATACTCCAGCGGCAGAGCGCGGATCGCCTCTCGGAAGTCCCCGTATGACTCAAACCCCGCAACCGGTGCGACCTGGACGATATACCCGTTCTTCAGGCTGCGGCTCACGAAGGACTCGCTCCCCCGGGCGTATTCCTCGAACCCCGCGCTGAACCATCCTCCGGCGCCGCCGTGCATGAGCCCGGTCCAGTCGACCGGCTTCCAATCGCCTTCCGCGAGCGGGCGGTAGGCGATGTACACCGGACCGCCCCGGGCAAAGATCCAGCCCGATTCGTCATCGATGACGCGGTGCCGCAGGTCCCGCGAGAAGAGCGTGTGGATCAGCGGAAAACGCGTCCCCTGCGGGATGTCGTACAGGGCGATCAAGGCCGATTTGTGCTGAAATACTTCTTCGTAGGGCGAACCGCTCGCCAGCTTGTCCGGCGAGTCATAATCGGCCTTGGATCGGGCAATCAGGTCGGTGACCGTGTCCCAGTCGGCCGGGAAGTACATTGTCCCTTCGAACGGTGACGAGTACGGGTGGAGCCCGAACATCGTATTGGAAACACCGGACGGATCCTCCTCGCGCCAGATCAGGCTCCAGGTGCGCTGTTGAATCGGCTGGAGCAATCCCCCTTGCGAGGAACCGAGGATGTAGTCCGGATGCACGTAGCTGTATTTGTAGACGGGAACCGTGCTCCGGCCGTCCACCTCGAATGCGTCCGGACCGGCGTTCCGTAGACGCCACCGGGTCCGCTTGAGCTCCCGGTGCACGTAAGGCTCGCCGCGGTCGTGTGCGATGCGGTGTAGAATCGGAGGCGGCACGTATCCGCTCATCGCGAGCAGGATCAGCGTTCCCCTGATCTGTGCATCCCCCTGGTTGAAGAGGAACCAGCCGAGCGCCGCGGCGGCCGTGGAAGCGGGCTGCAGCGTGTCCCGGGGATACACACGGCTGTGCGCACCGCCGTAAAGACCGTTTAGATTCTCCGCAGCATAATCGAGGAGCAGATAATCGAGCATCATCCCTCCGATCTGGCGCAGTTCCGGATCTCGTGCCCACCCGGCAAGCAACGCCATCGGCCTTACGAACTCTTCGATGTACTTGGGAGAATCATACTCACCCTGACCGTAGGAGGTGGTGACCCGGACCCAATCAAGAATGTAGCTGCGCGCCCCGGCCATGTTCTCCTGCGACGATTTTCCGTTGTACCATGCTTCCGGCCCGGCATCGGGAAACCACTCCGATGCCAGGTACAGGCTGACGTAGTACATAACCCAATGGTTTTCGGTGTCGCCCCGGTACGGGAAGTAGCTGCGCCACAGATTCCGGATGAATCGCCAATCCTCCTCGTTCCAATGATCCCGGCCGGCGTGCATCACCAATACCATCGGAACCATCCAGAACATATCGCCCCGGGGGGGATCATTGATGGCAACCAGGCGATCCCGAGCCCAATCAACGTTGGCGCCGCGATGCAAATTGGCGGCGATCGTGTAGAGATTCCCCGACTCCAAATCCGTTGGATCGGTCTCTGCGATTGTCCGATCGATGACGTGCGCCGCGCGTGCCCGATACGCATCGATGAGGTCGGCGTCCGTTTCCGCGAAACCGAGGGCTGCCCCGGGCGTCAACACGAGAACCCCCAGGAGCACTGCCAGCGGCATGCCGGTGTTTTTTCCACAGTGGAGGGACATGGTTCTGAATAAAAAATGCGAATCTGAATGCGTCGCTCCGCCAGAGCCGTCACCCGGCATTGAGCGTCCGGATGGTTTCAGCAGATCGCGATCCGGGGCGTCCCACAATCCCGCATCCGCTTTACTGTAATCGACATTATCCGGTTCCGGGCCGTCCCGGAGCATGAACGGGATTGTGATCCTGAGTTGAGCGGTCTATGGTTCATAGAGACTGCTCACTTCGGTATGAATCGCAAACAATTCCTAAAGTCTCTGGCGGCGGGTGGCGCCGGACTCGCATTCGGGAGCAACCGCAGCGCCGCCGCCCCACACCCATTGGAGGACCTGCTCCCCGACGTCTCGGCATCCGAATCCCTTCAATCCTGGGAAGGCATCCGGCGCCTCTTTCCGCTACGGCGCGATCGTGCCTACCTCAACACCGGCGGTCTCGGGCCGCCGCCGGTTGCGGTACTCGATGCCGTCGCACGCCAGAACCGCATCCAGGCGGTCGCAGGCGAGACGCACCACCGCCTGCTCCACGAGGTGCGCGAGACCACGGCTCAATTCCTCGGCGCCGAACCTTCGGAGATCAGCTTTACCCGCAACGCGTCCGAGGGGAACTCGATCATCGCAGCCGGACTCGACCTGCAACCTGGAGACGAAGTCCTCTTCGAGTCGCACGCTCATCCCGGGGGCTCCATGCCGTGGATGAACCGGCAGAAGCGGGACGGAATCCGCGTCAGGATTTTCGAACCCGATCCCGACAGTCCGGAAGCCAACCTTGAGCGTCTGTTCTCGGCAGTCACTCCCCGAACACGGGTCATCCAGGTCAGTCACATCACCGCGCCCACGGGCATCGTCTTCGACCTCCCGGCGATTGCACGCGAAGCCCGGGAGCGGGGGATCTGGTTTCACGTGGACGGTGCACAGAGTCCGGGAATGATCCCCGTCAATCTGCATCGATCCGGGTGCGATTCATTCGCCGCCAGCGGACATAAGTGGCTGAACGGCCCACAGGAAACGGGTATGCTGTACATTGCGAAGTCTCGCCTCGATGAAGTGGCATGCAGCCACGTCGGCGCCTATTCCAATGACGACTATAGGCTTCCGGACGTCTTTTCCTACGCTCCGACTGCGCGGCGCCACGAATACGGCACCCGCAACGCCGCCTCTGTGGCCGGGCTCGGTGCGGCAATCGAACTCCAAAATCGCATCGGGCGCAAGCGCATCGCCGCCCGCGGCCGCCGGCTGGCCGAACGGGCACGGCGCCTCCTCTCGAAAATCGACGATGTTGCCATCCTTACTCCCGCACACGAGAGCATGTACGCGGCGATGCTCACCTTCCGGATTGACAGCTTCGAAGCGCACGATCTGGCGCGCACACTCGCAAGCACCCACAACCTCCGCTGTCGCGCCGTCACCGAGCGCAACCTTAACGCGGTACGCACCTCCTGGCACATCTACAACAACCAGTCCGAAGTCGAACGCCTCGCCGAAGCCGTCGCGTCGCTGACGCGAGGGTGAGAACATCTTGCGGGCGACTTTCGTTTTCGCACGGCACGCAAGGTGCGGAGCGTGAGATCATTTTGTCTCCATGACGAACACCCCGTCCCAGTCCTCGGGGGGCGGGGACTCGCGCATCTGTTCGCACCGTTCGATAAACAATTGCGACGGCGTGGTCGGTGCGAGAGGATTACGATCGGGACGGTTCGGCTCCAGTTCGGCGGATTCCTTGAAGCAACGCACCGCCAGATCCCAATCCCGGCGCAGGTATGCCTGGAAGCCCTGTTCGAAGGTTTTCACACAATCGATCGCCTCGTCCGACACGGATTCGCGCAATCCCAGGAGTTCGTGGACCTCTACCGGCTGGGTTCGACCTTTGACCACAATGCGATCGAGCAATCGAAAAACACAGACACCGGCACCGGAGGCCTCGGCTGAGCGACGGGTCTCACCCGTTACCATGATGTAGACGCCATAGCTCTTCGCACCCGACTCGCATCGCGCCGCGAGGTTCACCGTATCCCCCATCATCGTGTAGTTGAAGCGCCGCGCACTCCCCATATTCCCGATGATGGCCTGTCCGGTGTTGCATCCCATCCGCGTCTGCATCCCATGGACGATCTCCGGCCAACGATCGCCCTCGGACGTCCACTTCCGTCCCAGTTCGATCTGGCGCTCCTGCATCCTGGCACTCGCCCGACAAGCCCGAAGCGCGTGATCGTCAATTGGAAAGGGTGCATTGAACATGCCGACGATCGCATCGCCGATGTATTTATCAACGAAGCAGCCCTCCTCCATCAGGATTTCCGTCATCGCGGTCAAATACTCGTTCATGAGGTCGACCAGTTGGGAGGGACTCAGTTTTTCCGAAAACGCGGAAAAACTCTGAACGTCACTGAAAAACGCGGTGATCTCCGAGTTGATTCCGCCCAGCTGCGGCTCTTCCCCCGACTCCACCATCTGGTTCACCAGATCCGGGGAGAGATAGGCCCCGAACATTCCTTTGATCCGGCCCTTCGCCTTCTCCTCGAGAACCAGTTGGACCGCCAGTCCCACCAGTGCCGTGGAAACCGCGGCCCCGATCGGAGCGGTGAACGGGAGAACCCAGTCGAAGTATGAAAATGCAACAAAGACCCCCCCGGTGTAGACGAATAACAGCAGGACCGAGGACGATTTCGCCGGCGCACTGTGGCGTCCGCTTGGAATGGCCAACAGGCAGACCATGAAGGTGAGCGCGAATGTCACGCCCGCCGTACTCCATCCCTCCCGTGGCAACCGCTTCAGAAACCTTCCATCCACAATCGATTTATAGAGATTGGCGTGTGCGGTCACGCGCGGGACGTTTCCGTCATCAATCGGAGTCGGTCCGATATCCTGCAGGATCGGGTCGGTCGGCCCGCAGAAAACGGTCGTCCCGTCAAAACGCTCGAACCAACGCAGGATGACCTCCTGACACGCCTCATCCGACTCGCGAAAAAAATCATAAAGCGCAAGGACGAGCGCCATACTCGCCTTCGGACTGTCGGCGTTCCGCGGCAGATCGATCAACCCCTGCACCGCATCGATGAACTCGGACTTCAACCCGGGCAGCAGATCCGGATTCGCGCTGAGCTGTCCTTCCAGCTCGATAATCCGCCAGGCAAGCTCGAGCTCCCGGCTGCGCACGCGCGCGGTCTCAATCTCCCGGTTCAGCCACGGGGCGTACCAGTTGATCTCCAGGAGCTGGCCCGCCGTCAATGGAACAATCCGGGAGATATCTCCTTCCTCGCCGCCAATCGTAAGATGGTCCTCGCCAATCCGGATGTCCGTTTGTGAATTCAGGCCTGCCGCCGCCGCCATGCTCTCGATCGCAGCCGTGTAGAACGTGTGCGGGATCACCTTCGGCAGCAGGAAGGCATCGCTCGACAACCCTTCAATCCCGGCGCTGTTCACCGTGAGCTCGTAATAACCATCCGCCTCGTCCTCGCCTTCGATCACATCAATCGCGACGTGACCGGTCAGGTCCGGGTTCTGCTGTTGCAGCCATCGCGCATACCCGCGCAGATAGACGTAGGCGTGCGCCGGGCCCCGCGTCTCCACGAACAACGGCATCCACCGCCAGATCGCGCCGGCGCTCCTCCCGGGATCCGAGTTGATCAACCCGACCCTCCCCCATCCCTCCCGCTGGATGAATCCATCCGACACGCTCAGGTTCCAGAGCGGGTAGAGCGGCGTCTCGGGATACGGGTTGGCCTCTATGTCGTATGGGGTGGCCGTCTCGTCCACAGGCACCTTCAGCGGCAGGCGACTCACCTCGTTGGTGAACTCGTAGTAGAGGTTCGTGTAGGCGCCAGCGAGCACGATGCGTGGATGGTGTTTCCGGATGTACGAGGCAGCCCGCCCCTGATCCTCCAGTGCCACCTCGCGTGGAAGCAACGCGCTCTCACCCATCGGGGAGAGCAGGAAATCGAAAAATACCGCAGAGGCCCCACCCAACTCGATCACGGCGTCCGCAGCCTTCCCGTACAACCGACGGGGGAATGGATAGGAACCATACACAGCCGTCGTCAGCTCGTCGCGGTTCATGTAGTGGATCCGCGCCTCGGATTCCTGGGAGCCGCGAACCAGAAACCGCCAGTCCAGACTCAGCTGCTCGACAGGCACCAGCCAACCCCATTGCATCATCAACAACCAGAGCAAGGGAACCGGCATCAACCACAGCGCATGCCGCCATTTCAGACTTGCCGTTTTCGCGGTCCTGGAATTACTCACCACACTACTCTCTATGAACCGATCGCCACCGTGACCAGAGCAAACCACGAACCATTTTGATCCGTATGGGGCCGGCCGGTCGCCGTTGGGTGAACGTACTCATCTGTACGATTTTGGGCACTCTTGGACAAATCTCTCAAACCTGGCATTGAATCTGCTTTATGAATGCGTGAATAAAAAGAACTGGCGCGCAACCGGTTCTCACTGTAAAACCCTGAGTTCAAAATCACACCAACCAGACAACACATGACACCATCAGACGTACTCGCCCTGGCGAAAGAGAGAAACGTAAAGATCGTCGACTTTAAGTTCTGCGACTTGCACGGAAGCTGGCAACACTTCGCGGTTCCGGTTTCCGAACTGACCGAGGATGTATTCTCGGACGGCCTCGGGTTCGACGGATCCTCGATCCGAGGCTGGCGAGGGATTGAGGCCTCCGACATGCTCGTGATCCCGGCAGCGGAAACCGCCTTTATCGACCCGTTCTCCGAGTTTCCTACGCTCAGTATTTCCTGTGACGTTGAGGATCCGATCACACGAGAACCGTATGACCGCTCACCGCGTGGCATTGCAAAGAAGGCCGAGGAGTACCTGAAGTCGACCGGCATTGCCGACACGGCTTTCTTCGGACCCGAAGCCGAGTTCTTCATCTTTGACGACGTGCGGTACGACAGCACATCGAACCACAGTTTTTACTATGTCGACTCGATCGAGGGAACCTGGAATACGGCCAAGGAGGAATTCCCCAACCTGGGCCACAAGATCCGTCACAAGGAGGGGTACCTTCCCGTACCACCCGCCGACAAGCATGTGGACATCCGCAACGAGATGATCCTCACGATGATCGAGGCCGGAATCGAGATCGAGCGCGAACACCACGAAGTGGCCACTGCGGGACAGGCCGAGATCGATATCGTATTCGACACCATGCTCCGCACCGGCGACAAGATGTGCCTTTACAAGTACATCGTGAAAAACGTCGCGTACAAGCACGGCAAGACCGCCACCTTCATGCCGAAGCCGATTTTTGGCGACAACGGCTCCGGCATGCACGTACACTCGTCACTGTGGAAGGACAACAAACCGCTGTTCGCAGGTGACCTCTACGGCGGTCTTTCCCAGGAGGCGCTCTGGTATATCGGCGGCCTCCTCACGCACGCGCCGGCGCTCTGCGCCTTTACGAATCCGACGAATAACTCCTACAAGCGTCTCGTTCCCGGATTCGAAGCACCGGTAAACCTCGCTTACTCCGCGCGCAATCGTTCGGCGATCTGCAGGATCCCGACCTACAGTGCAAGTCCAAAGTCGAAGCGCGTCGAGTTCCGGTGCCCTGACCCCTCCGCAAATCCCTATCTGTCGTTCGCCGCGATCATGCTGGCGGGGCTCGATGGCATCCTGAACAAGATCGACCCGGGTGACGCGATGGACAAAAACCTCTACGATCTTCCACCCGAAGAGGCGGCCAATATCAAGACGGTACCGGAGTCGCTGCGCGGCTCGTACGAAGCGCTCGCCGCCGATCATGAGTTCCTCACCAAGGGCGACGTCTTCACGGAGGACTTTGTCGAGAATTACATCGATATCAAACGCGACGAATACGACAAGGTGCGGCTCCGGACACACCCGATTGAATATTACATGTACTTCGACGTTTGATCCATTCGCCTGAACCTGCGGCCATTTCATGTTTCAGAGGCCGGCTCCAGATGGGGCCGGCCTCTTTCGTCGTGAGCCCCGAGGAGAAGCCAGATGATAAAAACGCCTTAGCTTGGCGCCATTGACGTTCGACCCCTTCCGCCGCCCCCAATCCCAAGTCGCCGCCGAGTCGCCGATCGATTGGATGCGATATACCGGGACCCGCCTGCCGTCTCCGGAAGCCCGGCGAGGCGGGTTCCGGTCACGCGATACGGGCGATCATTCGTTCCGAGCCCCCGTGAATCCGGATTCGATCGAGGGAGTCGGTGTACGGACGATGACCACTGTTTTCGCAAAGAGATCGTGCCATCCCTGTTTGCGGGGGTGGAAGGCCACCCAGATGAATCCAAGCAGCAGCACAAATCCGGAGACGAAGTACCCCAGATACCGGGTGATCGCCTGTGCGAGTGTAATGTGCTGACCGCTGCGTGAATCAACCACCCGTACCCGGGCGAGCATCTTTCCAGGTGTGGCGCCCTTCTTGATCCAGAACAGAATCACGGCAACTGCAGGAAACACCCACGCGATCAGAAAGTCCGCAGGGCCCATAATCATCTCCTCGCTCTCGAAATACTCCCATCCGTAGATCTGGATCAAAAGCGGCCATGTGATGCACGCAAGCAGGATGCTATCGACCACCACAGCAAGGAAACGCCGCCAGAAGCCGGCGTATTCAATCGCGGGCGCCGCGGTTCGCGGTTCGAGGTTCGGGGCCTGTTCAGCGCCCGAGGGCTGCGGATGATCATATGCTCCATTCATACGGTTCAATTTCTCCTTCTGTGGGTTCAATCGCCACAGCCCGGCAGACAAGCAGCATCCGGCGAAGACCTCAAGCTTCGTTTGTCCCAGACTCCGGCACGTCGGGTTGGATGGCGTCCAAACAGGAGGGCGCAAAGCGCACGGAGGGCAGGAGCTTCCACCCTCTGCTGCGTCGGAGATCGGCGGAATAATTATTTTCCGCGGCCTTTGCCGCCTCCGGAGTTGCCTTTGCCGCCTCCGGGAACGCCGACACCCGGATTCCCGGTATTATCCTCCGTGAAATCGCCGGAAGAACCATTCCCGTCCTCGCCGGCGTCGCCATCGCCTTCATCCTCGCCCTGGTTCCCTGCCAGATTACCGGCATCGACATCGGAGGAGTCGTCATCGTCCGATGCAACATCTGCGGTTGTGCCGGCAGTTCCGCCGTCGTCCGTCGACCCGTCATCGCCGCCGCCGCCGAAGTCGCCGGTGTCATCGCGCGGCCCGCCCTGGTTGCCCGGGTGGGGGCTGTCCGGACCGCCGGTCTGATCCTGCCACTCCTCGTGCTGCTGGGTCACCAGGCCGATTTCGCCGTATGGCTCGCCGTTGAGATCCGGATCACCATAACGCCCGTCCCCGAGATCCCCAATGCGGGTCTGATCGGCTCCGTCGGCTTTGCTCAGCTCCAGCAGGAATTCAATGATCGCGGGCGATCCATTGCGAATCACCGTCGGCATTCCGTAGGGGCTGAACGGCACCAGGAAGGTGTTGTACGAACCGGCCCAGTCGATCAGGCGATCTTTCGCGGTATTGGCGATGAGGATATCCCGCCCGGCGCCGCCGTAGGCGATGTCTGCGAACGCGAACATCGGATCGTCCGGCTGGTCGTTGAGCCCGCCGTTGGTGTCGAGATTGTTGTTCAGATTCAGAAGGTTGTCTCCACGGCCGCCCCACAAACGATTGTTTCCTGTGCCTGCAACCAGCCATGCGTTCCCGTCTCCGCCGAAGATCCGGTCGTTGCCGTAATCGATCAGGATCATCCCACCGCCGGCGTCGAGCACGGGCTGACGGTTCGCATCCTTCACAAAGGCGTCGAAGTTGAGCAGGAATTCGAGCGCGTCCGGATTGTTCACGTCCTTTTCCAGCTGACCGGTCGCGGGGTTGATCATCACCTTGCGCATCGGATCATCCGGGTCGAAGAGCCCGAAGTGGTTCTCCTGGTTGCGCCCGTAATCGAGCACGCCGTGCGCGTCGATGAGCGCATGATCCATGTTCGCGCGGATTCCGTGCGGATCGTCGAACTCGAAGACGAAGACGTGCCCATCGACCACCGCAGCCGACACCGCCAGCGCCTCGGCGCCCGAGATCGCGTCGTCGCCCGCCCCCCCGTGCAGGAAGCTGCCGCCCCGGCCGCCGTAGATGATGTCGTGGCCGCCGATATCGAATGGCTCAAGATCCACCGCCTTGGACAGCTCGCCCTCCACGTTGATCACCGCCTGCAGGTGGTTGCCGGGAATGGAAATATGCTTGTTGAGTTCGGAGGCCGGCAGCGGTGCGATCCCATGGAGCGGTTCACCGTAGTCGCTGGAGTTGCGGCTGGTGAAGATCCGCCCGTCATCCCCGAGGATCCCGTCCTCTCCCGCTCCGCCGCTGATCCAGTCATGGCCGACGCCGCCGTATAGGTCGTCGTCGCCCGCTCCACCGTAGATCACGTTGTTCCCGTGCATCCCGTGGATGATGTCGTCCCCGTCCTCACCGTAGATAATATCGCCGCCGCCGTGGATTCCGTCCGCGCTCGGGTCCCCGACGCCCGGCACGTAATCGAGCAGTCCGAATGCACGGGGAATGATGCGGAGTTCGCCGCGGGTCGGATCGAACCTGTCGTAGTTGAATTCGAGATACTGGCCGCTTCCTTGTCCATTCGTACCGACGATCCGGAAGATGACCCCGTTGTCCCCGAGGATCACGTCCGCATCGCGGGCGTGGCGGTCCGCGTAACCGGGGCCTCCCGGCTGCGGTCCGAGGTGGTCGCGATCGATCGCGTTCACTTCCGAGACGTAGATCAGCTCGAGCTCCCCGGCCGGCAGCTCCGGCAGATTGCCTTCCCAGTAATACGCTCCTTCGTAGCGCCACAGCGTGACCCCATTGCCGCCGAATATCATATTCGAGCCGTTCGGGCGTTCGCGTGCGTCATCGAGCCCGAACAAGTTCGAACTGCCGCCAATGATGTCGTCCTGACCGAGACCGCCGATGATCAGGTCGTTGCCGCCGCCGCCTTCGATGTAGTCATTGCCGTCGGTTGACGGATCTTCGGCCATGCGCAAAACCACGGAAACCACCTGCCGGTCCTCGTCGAAGACCACCTCGATCCAGCCGTCGCCGTGGATAATATCATCCCCCATCTGTCCAAAGAGCAGGTCGTGGCCCGGGCCGCCGGCGATCCGGTCGTCCCCGAACATCCAATCGGCTGTCTCATCGTGGTGGTGATCGAATAGGAGAATGTTGCGTCCGGCCACCCCGTCCGGATGCGGCTGCCAGTCATCTGTCACCGCAGGCTGGTAGTCGGGGCTGAAGCCCTCCGAGCCAAAGAGGTGGTAGAGCGTTTCGCCCTCGAGGGCTCGGTGAATCGGACTGAGCGTGTCGGGCCGGCGCAGGATGGACGCGTTGTCGCCGGCGATCACGTTGTTGCCCGGGCCGCCGTCGATGGTGTTGTTCCCGGCCGCCCCACCCGCCACGTTATGCCCGCCGATGATGTCGTCGTCGCCCGCGTCGCTCAGGATGATATCGTCGCCCTGACCGCCGATGATGATGTTCTCACCCGGACCGGCGATGATCACATCAGCCCCGCCGCCATCCCCCAAACCGGTATAAATCGAAGTGAAGGTGAACGGCACCTCTTCGTGCGGGAGGGCAAGCGGCAGGAGGCTCGAGTCAATAAAGTGGCCGTCATTTGCCTCGACCCGTCCGTGGTCCCCAAAGATCAGGTTGTTGCCCGCACTGGTTTCAATCCAGTCCGATCCGGTGCCTCCGAGGATGATGTCGTTGCCGGAACCGGTCGTGATCGTGTCATCACCGCCGAGGGTTGGCTCGGTAGCGGTGATCAACTGGAGTAGTCCCGCAACGGCCTCAATTCGGCCGTGATCGCCGATCACGACGTTGTCGCCGCCGGCGATCGTGATGGTATCGTCGCCGTGCCCGCCGAGCACGATGTCGTTGCCGGAGCCGGCCGTGATCGTGTCGTCGCCTCCGATCCCCGGCGCGGTCGTGGTGATCAGCACCGGGATGCCGGCCACCAGCTCAATCCGGCCGTTGTCGCCGAAGACAACATTCTCGCCCTCTCCGGCGTCGATCGCATCTGATCCCGGCCCGCCAACGATCACATCGTCGCCCTCTCCGCCGGTGATCGCATTCGCGCCGCCAACTGCGTGATCGACGCTAAAGATTGCCGAGGCCGGACGGATCACTCCGTCGGTCCTGTCGCCGGGTCCGCCGCCGCCAAGGACTGCAACGACCTCGCCGTTGTCATCGGCGTAGTGCACCCGCCCCCGGTCGCCGAAAATGATGTCTCCGGCCTGGCCACCGGTGATCGTATCATCGCCGTCCCCGCCGAAGATCACCAGCGGCAGCGTTGAGCTCGAGGCATCGACCGTGTCATGGTCCGTGATTCCAACCGCCCAATCGGGAATCTCGAATTCGTCGTTCCCCGGATACGGTCCCTCGGTGTTGAGCACGAAGAATCCATCCTTGTCCGCATGCAGGTCGACGACGATGTGGTCATCGCCGAGCCCTGTGTTGAGCGTCGTCACGGTTCGTACATTCTCGCGGTAGTGCGTGCCGTCGATCTGGATATAATCGTCACCAAACCCGCTCCAGACCGTGATCCCACCGGTATAGTCTCCGGCTACATCAGCCCGGTAGTTGATCGGTGCCGGCGCCAGCCCCTCGATGACAATCTCCGGATCCGGCAGTCCCAGGAACGGCGCGAAAACATCCGAGCCGAACCGTGCGAGCTGCTCCGCGAACAGATCCGAGGTCTGATCGGTGATCCGAGCCGGGGCTTCCGCGGTCCCGGAAGCGACCGGATTCGCCTCGTCGCTGATCATGAGCAGGTTCCGGCCGGTTCCCGCGTCGATGTTGAGCGCGCCGGTGATCCGGTCGAGGTGGCCCCGGAGGAAGTCCGTGGCGGTGTCGAGGTCGAGGTTGGCTTCAGAGGAGACATAGATCCGGTCATCCCCGCCGCGTGTCATCAGATTGGTAGCGGCCGTTGTTCCCTGAACATTGAAGACGTCGGCGCCGTCGCCCAGCGCGATGTTCAGCATGTCGATTGCGTAGTAGTTAATCCCGTCGGTCCGGCGCAGGAGTTCCGCCTGTGGTACACCCGAGTCGTGCGTCAATCCCGAAGCGTCAACCGTCAGCTCGACGCCGTCCCCGCGCAGCTCGCCCTGAAGGTTGATCAGAGCCACATCGCCGAACGTCAGCGCGGCGGCGTTGCGGTTTCCGAGCAGTTCCCAGAGGGCCGCGGTCAATGCGTGATGGTCGGCATCCCAGGCGACCTCGACGCTCGTACCGTTGTGACCGAGCATGTAGCTGCCGCCCGTAGCGGTAACGGTCAGCTGAATCAGATCGTTCGCGGTCGCCAGGTCGGAGCGCATCCCAAGCCCGGTAAGCGTGGACTGAGTGAGGATCCCGGTGACGTCGGCGACTTCCGCCCGATCGTCGACGTTGAGCACGTTGTTCCCGGCGCCGCCATCGATTGTCAGAAGAGCCTGGATCCCGTTGACATCCCCGCCCGTTCCCGGCGCGAGAGTACCGACATTGAACGTGTCCTCGCCCTCGGCTCCGAAGAGGGTTGTATGACCGTCGATGGTGCGAATATTGAAAGTATCGTCACCACGCCCCCCCTGGATGATCGTGCGCCCTTCGTGTGTGCTCTCGATCGTCAACGTGTTGTTTCCGGACCCGAGGTTGATGATCACCTCTTCGAGTTCCTTGTATTGGATTCCTGCCGGGAACGTGTTGCCCTGGATTGTCGTCTCCTCGACCATCCCTAGTCCATAGAGGCGATCCGCAGTCAGCACCGCCTCATCGTTGGCCACGCTGTGATCGTTGTGGATGATCACCCGGTCCACCTGATCTTCCTCCTCGACAAAGAGGTTCGGATTGTCGACCTCCAACAGCGGTCCGGTCTGTTCGCCCGGCAGCCCGATCCCGACCTGCAGCGGCGGAATGCCGTCGCCGATGCCCCCGTCGATCATCAACGGACCGCGGATATCGCTCACCCGGAAGTTCGAGGTGAACACCTTGTAATCGCCCCCGTTCACGACCTCGTCATTCATCGCCGTGACCGTCACCGTCTGCGGCTGATCCCAGTTCTCCGGAGTGAAGGTCAACTGGTTCACCGAGAGCTCCACCTGCGGATTGAACGGACCGCCGGGGAAATTCGAGGTGGCCGTTGGCAGCGCTTCGAGGTTGATCGTCACCGGACCGCTCGGCTGCTTCGTCAACACCACCGTATACGTGTCGCTGAACGGCGCTCCATCTTCGGCCGTGCCCCCCTCGATCACGTTCGTCGACCCGTCACGCTCCTCCACGTGAACGCCCGGCGCGTCGTTGTCCTGCACCAAAACGGTCAGGCGGCCGCCGGAGATTCCGTCGAAGTCGACGTCCGCACTCGCCAGCTCATGATGGATAAAGCCGTGATGCCGCCCCTCCGGTTCATTATCGTCGACCGCCTGGATTGTCACCAGCTGGGGCACATTCCAGTTCTCCGAAGTGAACGTAAGCGTGTCACTCGAGACTCCTACCTGCTCGTCCGGGAACAGGTTGACGGTTACGTTCCCGGTAGGCTGACGGGTCAACACCACCGCATACGCGTCCGTAGCGCCCCCTTCGAATACAGTCGGCTCGAAGCTTTCGTGGAGCAGGATGATGCCCGCCGCATCGTTGTCGAACACCGTCACCGGAATATTGCGCACCGGCAGGTTGTTGTACCCCTCGTCCCCGCTGTTCAGGCTGTGGCTGATCACGTGTGTGCGCTCGCCCTGCGCAGCGTCGTCTCCCGCCGCCTGTACGTATACCGTCTGCGGCGTGTTCCAGTTCTCCTCGCTAAATTCCAGCGTGATCGAGCGCTCGAAGGTGCCCGGCGCCGTGCCGGAGGAGACCAGGATCGTATCCTCGCCGCGACTCTGTTGTGCCGGCGACGGACGCTGTGCCGAGACTGTCACGGTCACAGGCGCCGCAGGAGCGTGCGTCAACACGACCGTGTAGCTGTCGTGCGCGGCGAGGAAACCGGGAATTTCGCCGCCCTCGTAAACCTGCAGGCGGCCGCCTGCCTCGGTCAGTACAACACCCGGCCCGTCATTGTCGGCGACGTTTGCCGAGATGCCCGGCACGTGAACGTCATCGAACGCGGCGTCGCGGTCCGGATCGCCGGTGTCGATCCCGTGCCCGATCAGCCCGCTGTGTCCGCGCAGGTCGTTCGAGACAACGGTGCCCGGATTGCCGCCGACGTGGATGCTGTCCGATCCAAGACCCCCGACGATCCGGACAGAAACCCCCTCCGGCGTTCCCAGCACCCAAATATTGTCGTTGCCCTCCGCACCGTGCACGACGAGTTCCTGCACGTTGACGAATTCCACAAAGAGTCCGGATCCATACACCCCGTCCTGCGTGACCACGATTTTATCGCCGAATTCGGTGCCGATCACGACCACCGTGTTGAACCCGCTACCGCCGTCGATCGACACCGGCGCGTTCACGGCGTACTCGATGTGGTCGTCCCCTCCCCCGGCAGCGATGTTCGTCGTGTCGCGATCATCGTCGTATAGCTCTTGGGCTTCGAACGAACCCGCCAGGGCGAATGACCGCACGATGAAGGTGTCATTGCCGTCGCCGCCGCTCAGGTTCAGGACCGCGCGGTTGTGGTAAACTGTGAAGGTGTTGTTTCCGTCGCCGCCGTTGATTGTGAGCGGATTGGTCACGCCGGGCGATAGCCACCCGCGGGTGGTCTCGAGGAGGTCGCCCGCGCCGAAGCCGATCCCGGCCCCGGGACCGTCCCCGGCGAACTCCGCACCGAACAACTGGCCGATCTGGAAGGTGTCACCAGCCTCGCCGGGCACGCCGTCACCGGAACCGTTGATCGTCGTGATCGAGCTGTTGTCATCGATGGCGAAGTGATTCTGCCCGCCCACGGCGTTGATCGTGAGCATGCCGTTGATGTTTTGATCGTAATTGATCCGTTCATAGGTCCCGAGCTGATCGCCGTCGATGTACTGCAGGAGGACGATAAAGTCCTTGCGAAGCAGGAACGTGTCGTCAAAAGGCGTCCCGTAGAGGGTCAGGGCATCCGTGTCCGCAATCCCGCCGCTGTCATGCACGTTGATCAACGATTCGCCGGTGCCGGTCAGGTATATGAAGTACGTGTCGCTTCCGTCGTTGCCGTCCAGGTGGAGCACGGCGCCAATCGGGTTGTTATCGGTGACGTGGTCGGGGTTGACCGTGATGACGTCGTCCCCGTCGTTGCCGTGGATCCAAGTCGCACCGGCGATGCCAACGATGTCGATCGTATCGTCGCCCGTACCGGAGTCGAGCTCGGTGGCGCCGGTGTGCGTGCTGTTGACGGTGAACCGGTTCCCCCCGGAGCCGAGTTCAATTTCAAGGCGGGCGATGTTCGTGTATGTGACCCCGTCCGTCATTCCGAGGCCGGTGATGGTGGTCTCGGTAAGCGTGCCGGTCGTGGCCTCCGGATCGCCTGTGTCGTCCACGTACAGCTCGTTGTGCCCACTGCCGCCGTCAACCACAAGGGGGGCTGCAATCCCGTTGACGGTGCCATCGGAGGCGGGTGCCTTTGTTCCCACCCAGACGCGATTGTCGCCTGATTCGCCGTATATGTGGGTCGGGCCGCTGATTGTGCGGGCACGGATCTGGTCGTTGCCAGCTCCCGCGAACAGGTTGGTGGTGGTGCCGGCGTAGGTGCTGTCGATTGTGAAGACATCGTCTCCGGATCCGAGGGAAATGTTGAGCAGCGCGATGTTGGCGTACGTCAGGCCGTCATCGCTCATTCCGAGCCCGGTCAGAGCCGTATCGGTGAGCGTTCCTGTATTGGTGAAATCATCCCCGGTATCATCGACGTTGAGCGTATTCGTCCCGGTCCCGCCGTCGACGCTCAGGTGGGCGCCAATGCTGTTGAGGTTGCCGTGCGTCTCGGGTGCGAGCGTTCCGACGTTGATTGTGTCGTTCCCGGCTCCGCCGTGGATGGTCGTGATACCATGGATGGTGCGCACGTTCACCTCATCGTCCCCCGCGCCCGAATGGAGGTAAGTTGTCCCGGTATGGGTGCTGTCGACGGTAAAGGTGTTGTCTCCGTCGCCCAGGCGGATGCTCACCGCCATCATGCCGAGGTACGTAATCCCCGCGGGGCTCAAGCCGAGGCCGTTGACGGTCGAAGCTGTCAGATTCCCGGACGTGGGAGCGGCGTCTCCGGTGTCGTCGAGATTGAGCACATTGGCACCGGTCTGCCCATCAACAATCAGTGCGGCAGCGATACCGTTGAGCGTGCCGTCCGCGCCGGGCGCGTTACTGCCGATGTTGATTGTGTCCCCGCCGGGACCCCCGTTTATCGTCGTAATTCCCGCGATCGTCTGAATGTTGACCACATCATCGCCCGGGCCGGCGTTCAAGAGCGTTGATCCCGTGTGGGTGCTGTCGATCGCGAATGTGTCGTCCCCGGAGCCCAATTCGATCTCAAGCATGTCAAACTGCAGGTAGGAGATTCCGTGTCCCATTCCGAGGCCTGTGATCGTGTCGGCCGTAAGGGATCCGGCGCGGTTCTGCGCCGCGGCGGAGTCGTCGCCAATCAACGTGTTGAATCCGCCGCCACCGGCGATGTTGAGCTCTCCGAGCATGGCGTTGAGCGTCACGGAGGGCGTCGCGGTGTTGCGTCCGACACGAACAGTATCATCGCCACCGCCGGTATCGATGTGGGTCACGCCGGCGTGGGTTCCTTCGATAAAGAGTGTATCACCGCCCGACCCGAGATTGAGGTGGAGCACAGCGAATGCATCATAGGTGAGGACCCCACCCATTCCGAGCCCGCTGACGGTCGAACCGGTCAGGACTCCGGTGTTTGCGGTCGGATCGCCGCTGTCGTCGAGGAAGAGCGAATCCGTGCCGGTCCCTCCGTGAATCGTCAGGGCGGCCGCGATCGCGTTGAGGGTCCCGCCGGAATCACCGAGCCCAGCCTGTGACCCGACATAGACGAGATCGTTCCCCACCCCCGTGTTGGCGGTCGTCGGGCCGGAGATCGATCGGATGTTGATGCGGTCGTTTCCACCGCCGGTGTTCACTGTCGTCGTTCCGGCATGGGTACCGAGGATCGTGAAGGTGTCGCTGCCCGAGCCCAGGTTGAGGTTCAAGACCTCGATTCCGGAGTATTCGACCCCCTTGGTGCTCGCCCCGCCCGCCATGCCGAGACCGGTGATCCGGTTGGCACTGAGGATACCGACCCGGTCGGTCCAGGCACCGGAGTCATTCAAATGCACCGTGTCGAGGGTTCCCTGGCCGTTGACGGTCAGTTTTTCAGAGATCCCGCCAAGACTTCCCGCGGTGCTGCCGACGTTGACAGTATTCGTCCCGGAACCTGTGTTGAGGGTCGCAGGGGCGGCGATCGTACGGATGTTGAAGGTGTCGTTACCGGTGTCGCCATTCATCACCAGCGAGGCGGAACTGTGGTTAACGGTAAACAGATCGTTCCCTGCCCCGCCATTGATGGTCGTGGGGATTGAGGTGTCGTTGACTACAAAGGTATCGTTGCCGGCGGTCCCGTTGACCGTGAGGGTTTCGACTCCACTGTAGTTGACGGTCTCGGTGTTCACGCCGAGCGTCACCGCAGTGCCGGAAACAGTGAAGAGGTCGGATCCGGCGGTGCCGTTCACCGTGAGCGCGTCGGTGCCGGACGCGCCGGTATCGGCGACGGTGACGGTTCCGGAACCACTCCCTGTCAGGTTGATGGTGTACGTGTCCGATCCCCCGGTACCATCGAGCAACGCGCTTCCGGTCCAGCTGTCGACGGTGAAGGCGTTGGCGCCGCCGCCGCCCGTGAGGTTCGCGATCTCAACGCCTGCCAACTCCAGTGTGCCACCGGAGGAGCGGGTCAGCGAACTGTCGCTGAGTGCGAAATTCGCATTGTTCGTGGCGACCACGGTGTCGGAGCCTCCGCCCCCGTTGATGCTGCCGTTCTGGGTCCACCCGGATACATTAAAGGTGTTTGCCCCATCGCCGCCGACCAGGTGGGCGATCGCAATGTTGTTCAACGTGACGGCGGCACTGGTGGAAGAGTCCGCCAGGGAGGAGTTCGTGAGCGTCAGATTTCCGGTGCTGCCCGCACGGAGGACACTGGAGCTGCCCGAACCGGTGAACGTCGCATTCCCCGTCCACGGGGTGGCGGGAACCGTCGATCCATCCTCATCGTCGATTCCGGGCAGGTTACTGGTCTCGTACGTGGCGTTCGCCGCTCCTTCAAGGATCACGTTTTCGACGGAGTTTCCGACGAACGTCATGATGTATGGAATGGTATCCTCATCACCGTCGCCATAGGTGAGGGATCCGTCCGACAAGACGTATTCATCGAATCCCGGCGCCTTCACCGTAAGGGATCCGCCGGAGTGATCCGTAATGCTGCTGTCGCCCGCCCCACCGATGTAGGTGCCGCCGCCTGCGCCAAACTCGACCACATGCCTCCCGGGACCCGCCTCCACGATGGCAGCGCCGCCGCCGAGCATAAAGCGGTTCTCGCCGGTGACGGTCTTGCCGACGTTGATCGCAACGGTTGCCATCACGTCGTTATCGATGGCAATGTAATTGTTATAGGACTGGGTGTTTCGTGCAACAATGTGGGTAATGTTGTCGAATTCCTGGTCGAAACCGAGGGCGCTGACCTGGATCCTCTGCCCGGTCTCGCTCCCCAACCCGACGGCGGTGATGAGGTAACTCTCATCGTCGGCGGGATAGAATTCGCCACGATGGTGAACATCCTCACCGATATTGAGGAACAGCGTATTGCCGCTGGTCCTCGCGAGACTCGGAGGCGGAGGAATTTCCGGTGCCGTGGTAAGGGCGCCGAAGGTCATGCTCCAGTTCCCCGAGATCACGACAGCCGGTACGTGAACTCTGAAGGTTTTGAACGGCTTCCAGAACTTGAAGGAGAACGCCGGGGTGATCTGGAGGCTGATCCGGACCGAGATTTTCACCAGACCGCTCTGGATGAAGAAATCGCCGCCCGCGGAGACTTTGATCCCGAACGCCCCGAAGGTGCCGCTCAAGCTGCCGGCGAACCCATCGTTCGAGAACGTCACCGAGACGCTTCCCGTGAAGCCAAAGACGTCGGGATTGAGAATCGTGACCGACGCCGATGCGGTGAAGCTGAAATTGCCGTTGGTCTCAAGTTTCCCGGAGACGCTGAGGGTCAGGAAGCCGAAGAAGTCGAGGGTGAGCGGATCCGAGGATGGAATGTAGATTTCCAGGCCTGCGTGAGAGATCCCGATCCTCAACGAGCCCGAGAGCTCGAAGCCGAAGAGATTGACGTACAGGTCCGAAACCGCGATCGCGAACGAGTTGGGCGCGATGCCCTCGCGCGTCTGGTTCGTGGTGTTCAACTCCAGCTGGAAGGATCCGCGAACCGTGAAGTCGAGGCCATCGACCGGGTTCACCGTGACATTGGTGCCGCCACCGAGGCGGAGCTGGATGCTCACCACGATGCCTGGACTGGCGCCGGAGTAGACGCTCGCAAACCCGCTGGCAGAGAGGGTGGTTCCAAAGACCGAGATCGTGGCGTTGATCGAGATGCTGAAGGCGTCCCCGGAGAGTTGAATTGCGAATGAGCCGTCGAGCGTGGCCGGTCCGATGGTCAGGCTCCCGGCGATGAACAACCGCAGGTGGGGAGTCGGCTGACCCGCGGGCAGAAACACCGTCCCGCTCGTCAAGGTCACGATCTGCGATGACCCGGTGGTGTTGATCTCCAATCGGAAGGTGTCGATCGAGAAACTGAAACCGAGGTTGGAGTCCGGACCGCCACCGGGGCGCAAAGAAAGGACGAACACCGCCACCAGACCCTCTGAGGAGATATTGAGGTAACCTTCCACATCGGCGTCAAAGATCCGGTGCGATCCCGCTTGCACTTCAATTCTTGCGTCGAAGTGAACCTCGAGTGTCTCTCCGGCATAAACGAGGGTGAATGAGCCGTTGAAAGCGAGGGTTCCGGCGACCGCCACCTCACCTGCAGCGAAAATCCGAACCGTCCCGGCTGCGATTGTGACGGTCTCCATCTCGCCGGACACGATCGCTTTGGTCGAAGGATCGACCTTGTAGCGTGTGATCTCGGCGGGCCCGTTTGTCGTGTTCATTTCGAACTGGAAGAGGGCCGTAAACGCCAGGTCGCCTTCGCCGACATCGGAGGGTGTGGATCCCTGAACACCGAGCTGCAGGCCGGCGACGATCCCCGCCTCCGTAATGACCAGCGTGCCGCGCGCGTCGAGCTGTCCCAACGGCTCGAGGCTCATCGTCATGTCCATCTCGAGTTCAAACCGATCGGCGAGAAGCATGATCCGGAAGGATCCCTGGAGCTCGAAGACACCGTCGATCGTCATGCTGCCTGCGCCCATGATGACAACGTGAGCGGCAGCAGGCCCGGATGCACCGTCAAGCGACGGCGGGTACGCGGTGATCACGATGTCCCGCGTCTCCTGATCGGTATCCTGGTAAAGCGGCGGAAGCTCCTCCGGTATCGTGTACGTCATCTCCTGCTCAAACGTGTTGAGCTGAAGAAAGAGATCGGCCGTCATCGTGATCGGCACAGCGGGATTCTCATCCTCCGGCGTCTCGAATCCGAGTTCGAACATTGCCGCGATTCCATTGCTTCGGATCAACAGAACGCCCAGGACGTTGAATGTGAGCAACGGTTCCTCGGAGGAGCCGAGCGTGAGCGTGCCGTTCACGTAAGCGTCCACCCCGTCTGCCGTGATGGCGAATGCCGCGGCCCCGTTGATGGCGAAGACAGGCGAATCATCGACGGAGAAGATCAACTCTGCCTGCAGGCTCATCCGGAACCCCGAGGCGATCTGGAACTCCTCGGGATCGCTTTCCGGCAACGTGATGGTCTCGGTCTTGACCTCGTTGGTGGTGTTGAACTGCATCAGCCCCCACCCGGTTCCAGAGACGCCGTAGTCGGAGAGTCCATCCAGATTGGCCGTCACCTTCAGAACCCCCCAGAACGCTATCCCGTCGCTGTAATCCAGGACAAGGCGTCCGGCCGCCGCCCCCACCTGCCCCATCAGCGGGTTGATCGCGAGGGTGGCGTCGAAGTCGACCGTGAGTTTTACGGTCGTGATGTCGACGGTGACGGTCCCTTCCAGGCGGGCTCCGGCGAAACCGAGCAAGTCGAACTCCGCGCCACCGGCCAGGGTGATGCGCACGAGCAGCGTTTCTCCCGGTTGCAGGGTGCCTCCGACGGCTTCATTCTCGTCGTTCAGGACGCCTTGAAGGAGTCGCTCACCCCCCTCGGAGACCGCGATAAACTCCATGGTCAGTTCCCCGAATTTCTTGACGATCGGCGACTCTGCCGGCCGCTCCAGGAGGAACATCATGGTCATGTTGGGCAGATCGGCCAGATCCCCATAGATCCGGACGCGGTCGGTGAGCGCGTCGGCGAAAGTGATCTGCCCTCCGATGACGAACCGTCCCTGCGTGTCCATCATAAAGTCGACCTCTCCCTCGATCGCCCCGGCGATGTGCATTGAGGAGATCGATGCGCCGAGTTCGAACACCATCGGCTCGGAGAGGAAGGCCATCCCGCCCCCGGCATTGCCCAGCGTAATCACCTGTTCTTCGAGACCGGCGACCCATTCGCTGAACGATTGATCGCCGGTCGAGCCGTACTCGCTGCCGCTCAGCGCCTCGGCATTCTCCGGCTCGGGAATCGTCTTTCCAAAGGAGACGCCACCGCGAATCCCCGTGAGCATCAGACCGGAGTTCGGTTCAAGAAGGATCGGAATCTGGGCGGAGACAAAGAACGCGAGCGGCCCGGCTTCGGAGAGGCCGAAGCGGAGCTCGAGCCCCTTCCCGGCGATCTCGACTCCCGCCATGATCGCCCCGTACATGTACGATTCGGCTGCTTCGGTGGTCAGGTCATTCCCCGCAATGCGCTCTCCCTCGGCGTCCAGGCGGATCAAGCCGAAAGCCAGCCCCCCGGAGAACGAGAGCCCACCGACCTCACCCTCGACGGAAAGCTCGATCGATCCGATCCCGACGATCGGGAACTTGCCTTGCGTCAGCAGCCCGACGTCGATGACGAGATCCTGCACGCTTCCGCTTAGCGTGATGGCGCTAAAGCCAGGCAAGGAGGCATTGGTAAGGCTTCCCGAGAGGATCAGATAAAAGTCCGCGGGAGCCTCGGAGAACGAGGTCTTCCACTGCAATTCAATCTCGATCGAGAAGGATGGGAGCCAGGAGGGAAGCTGGAATGCATCCGCGTCGTCGGCAGAGACGCTGAAGGCGAACCCGAACTGGTCTAGGGTCACGAAGTCGCCCTCCGCGGTGATCGCGAAGTTCTGTGCGGAACCGCCGATTGTCAGCACTCCGGCGTTGATCGACGCGCCGACCGACCCGAACTGTGCCACGTACTCCCCTCCGACGGCTCCGGTATCGATATTGACGTCGGAAGCTTCGATGGTAAGGAAGGCGCCGAAGCTGAGCGACAGCTCGTCGGCCGCGAAGACGAAACTCTGGAACTCGCCGGCCGCATTGAAGTTCACCGTGGCCGCAACCCCGGTCAATTCAGCTGAGAAGAAGGAGTTCCCCGGGAAGAAGGCTGCTTCGCCTGCGAAGACTGTTATAGAGCCTGTGAAGCTGAAACTCTCGCCGTATACGACATTGAAATCTTTGATCGTGATCCCCGGGTCCACCAGGGTCATGATTCCTCCCAGCGCGAAATCGCCCTCGACCTCGACGGTCAATTCCCCGAATCCGAAACCGTCCGTGCGAATCGAGAGATTCGATACGGTTGCCGAGAGCGAGATCGGGAGTATCGTGATCGTCCCGTCCATGATCTTCACCAGCTCCTGAACACCGTCGTCAGCCGGGTCGTACTGGATCGTGATCCCTGCGGCATCGACTTCGAATGCGGAGCCCGCGGTGAGCGTGAACGTATCGAGGGTGATCGAGAATGCACCCGTCACCAGATTGAAGGAGCCGTCGATCCCGGTTGCGTCGGCACTGAAGGGTTGCCCCGGGAACAGCTCCGCCGATCCGGCGGAGATGCCGATTACGCCGCTCTGCATTCCAGTGTCCGGGGGATCGGCGCCGGAATGCACATAGACGAAGTCAGAGAGGCTCAACCCCGGAGTCGTGATCGAAAAGAATGTGCCGATTTCAAAATCGCCGGCAAAGGTCAGACTCGCCTCCGTTACGACGATCTGCGTCGGGGTGATCGTCATATCGAGCGACCCGCCCACCTCGAAGACGTCTCCGGCAGAGAAGGTCATATCGTCGATTACGATGTGGACGTCGTCGCCGTCGACCTCCAGCGAGATTTCGTCCGCGGTGATCGAGAAAATGCTCCCGAGCGAGACCGAGGCCGGGTCTTCACCAATGCCGCTGATGACGAGTTTGAGGTAGAAACCGTTGTCACCGCCGGCAGGCAGGCTGACCCCCTCCTCGCCGACCATGAACGGACCCTGCGCCTGGCCGGTAGTGTTGATCTCGAGCGAAATATTCCCGGCGAATGACAGAGACCCGATCTCCGGTCCGATGAGGTCGCCGTTCATCCCACCGAAGAACCCGTTTTCGTCGAAGACAAAGTGAAAGTCCGCGTTCTCCAGCCCAACGATCCGCGGCGCTTCGGAGGCGGATCCAGCACGAAGCTCAAAGCTCACGTCCGTGCCGCCGATGCTCACAGTCGATCCCTCCTTCTTGAACGTGAGGGTTTCCGCCCGCACCGAACTCCCTGCGATGACGAGCACGCCTGCGGCGACGCTCACCATAATATAGGCGTCCTCGACCGCAGCAGCAGCCAGGTTGATCTCCTGCGGATCGAACACGCCCGGCTCTTCCGTCGGCACGCTGACGGTCACGCTCTGCGCATCCTGCGTTGTGTTCAGGTGGAGCGCAGCGATCCCCTCAAGTTGAAAGAGGTCGCCGCTGAAGTCCGGCCCGGCCACCTCCGCATTCAGCATCGCCCCGTACACGCCGTCGTCAGAAAAGACGAAGTTGAAGTCCGCGTTGAGCACCCCGACGATCCGATTGGCATCCTCGCCGGATCCGGTTCGGAGTTCGAACGACACCCCGGTCCCGCCGAGCGTCACGGTCCCGTCGGCGCCCCGCTCAAAAACAAATTCGGTCGCACTCAGGCGGCTCCCTGCGATTGTCAACGCGCTGTCGGTCAACGTCACCATCACGTAGGGACCCGCCGGGAGGTCGACCGTTGTCGTGCCGATCTGTTCGACCGGCGCCCCGGTTGTGTTGATCCGCAACTCGAGGGTGGCGTCGAGCGCGACGCCGTATGCCTCGAGTCCTTCTCCGGTCTGGAGCGTCAGATCCACCACGGCGGCGACCCCGGCGTCCTCGATCAGGAAGGTCGCCTCACCGGTGGCTGTGAAGAACGCGGTTTCGCCGAGCGTCAGGTCGACCTCGAAAGTCACATTCGTCAACGGGTCAACCTGGAGTCCGCCGCTCTGCGAGTAGGTCATGGTCACCAAGCTCGTGCCGGCCGTCACGAAATCGGAGACTGAAAAGACGACATCGCCAAGCTGCAGAACAAACGTACCGGCGGATGCATCGACGGTGGTTCCCGTGCCGTCGAGCGTGAAGGTCGCGGTCACGGCGTCATCCTCACCCTCGATCGGCGTGACCGTGGCCGAAACTGTGTCACCGGTCCCGATCACGAGACTCATGCCGCCTGCGGTGATCACCACGGTGGCGTCCCACGTGTCGTCACCGGTATCGTAGTTCACCTCGAAATCAAGTTCTGGAGATGCGATCGTGAACACGCCTCCCAGGTCGACATCGCCGAGCGATTCCTGACGGTTCACCGTGACGTTCGAACCCTCGGTGTTGACGCCCTCGAGCATCTCTTCGATGATGCCCTCGATCTCACGGACCAGGTTGAGCGCTCCGGACTCCGAACCTTCGGACAATACAGCAAAGAATGTATCTCCCCCGTGTACAATGGAGAAGCTTCCCGCGGCGCTATCGTCCGTGGAAGTTTGGGGTAAAGGGGTAGCAGAATCGCTGAAACCCGCTTGGGGAGGGGCGTTGGCGGCGATCAGGGTTTCAGTCAACTGACCTGGAAATGGATCGGCGTCGGTGGATGCGGTCAATTCAAGCACCCCATGTTGCTCCGCGTCTTCGCCGGCGCCCGTGGAAGCGTTCGGGACGAAACCAAGCCCCTCGACACCGCTTGTCGTCACCCCGAATGAACCGGAATTCAACCCGTCATCCACCCCGGTGACCCCGGGGGGTTCGGCGACAGAATCGACCGGATTCGAAGTCGCTTCGGTCCCGCTATCGGCTCCGGATCCCGGCTCGGAATCGACCGGATTCGGCACGAATTCATCCCCGTCGAGCCCGTCGAAAATATCCTCCCGGGCCGCACTGAAATCGTATTCCTGTGTCGGGTACTGCTCAGTCGTGCCGAAGAGCGGCTCCTCAATTACGCCGTTATGATCTTCCGTGGACAGCTGGTCCGCCAGGGCGACTGCGCCGAAGAGTGAATCCGCGGATAAGAGGATACGAGGCTCGAGCTGCTCCAGCTCGAGCCCCCCGGACCGCATATCATTTTTCCCTCTCATGAACCCCGCGACATAGGGGAAAACACGTTGCGCGAACGGCTTTTTCCGGACTGTAGACCCAAGAGTCCGCGCGGAGAATTCCCCGTATTCTAGAAATACATCTAAGGGAAATGCTCGGAAAGCAATACAAATATGTACTTATTCCAGGGCGGAGCCATCCGGCTCTATGTTGATCCCGATGGGCCGACGGGCGATCATCCATCCCGTCCCAGACGCACGCCGGAGGAGAACGAGAGCGACTCGTCGAGCCAGCGGTCGCGTCGCAGGACGGCAAGCCGCTGCCGGTAGTTGTGTCGTGTCGCCCTGCGCTGGGCGATGGCGAGCATCGCTCGTGCGGCGTGGTCTGCCCCGGGCAGGCCGCTGCGCAGCCAGCATGCGCAGAGATCGCGCACCACCCGCGGGATGAACCGCCGGCCGATTTCGTCCTCCATGCTCCCGAATATCAGAACCGATCCGGCATCCCCCTGTCGCGCGCACCGGCCGAAGAGCTGGCGATCGATCCGGTGGGACTCGTGCCGCTCCGTGGCGAGGACGCGCAATCCCCCCCGATCGGCCACACCCTCCTGCAGCCGGATGTCGGTTCCGCGTCCCGCCATATTCGTCGCGATTGTGACCTGCCCGACCCACCCGGCGAGTCCGATGATTTTCGCCTCTCTCTCATGGTGGACCGCATTGAGGAGCTCAAAGGGAATGTTGCGCTCGTGCAGCATCGCGGCCAACCGCTCGCTCGCAGAAACGTTACGGGTACCGATCAGGACGGGACGCCCCGCCTCGAGGCCGCGTTCCACCTCCTGCACAATGGCCTCGTACTTCTGATCTTCGTCGACAAAAAGCCGCTCTCCCTCGACCTTGCGACGGCACGGCCGGTGCGTCGGCACCGCGATCACCGGGAGCTCGTAGACGCTCCAGAACTCAGGAGCATTCTCGAGAGCGGTTCCCGTAACGCCGCTCAAGCGGGGAATCTGCCGGAAAAACCGTTGGAAACTAACGCTGGCCATCGTTTCAGAGGGCGCGGTGATCTCCAATCCCTCCTTGATCTCGATGGCTTGATGCAGCCCCTGCCGCCAGGTTCGATCCGGCATCAGCCGCCCGGTATTTTCATCGACGATGACCACTTTCCCGTCGCGCACGATGTAGTGTTTGCCGCGCAGGAAGAACTCACGGGCCTGGAGCGCTTTCAGAAGGAGGTCCTTACGCCACTTGGGGTTCTTAAGAATCGCGCCGGTTGCATCGAGGGACTCGCGCACCCGGGCGGCCCCCGCGTCCGTCAGCTCGACGTGCCGGTATCGTTCATCGATTGTATAGTGAACGCCGCGCACGAGCTGTTCGGCGAGCCGGGAGGCGTCCCGCGTCGCTTCGGCGAGCATGGCATTCTCCCCGGGTTTGCTGATGATCAGGGGAGTCACAGCCTCGTCGATCAGGATGTTGTCGGCTTCATCCACGAGCACGGTCTCGAACCCGCTCTGCACGATTCCCGGCGGAGAGAGCACACGCGGGTTGAGGAGGGCCCGCAAGGCGCGTCGATGCCCGTTCTGGAGCACATCCCACTGCAGGCGATCGCGCAGAAAATCAGCGACCAGTTCCTTGCTTGTCGTGTAGACGACGTCGGATTGGTATCGCTGGGAGCGCTCGGCCGGCTCCATTCCTCCTGTGACGCATGCGACGGAGACCCGGCACCGCGCGTACAACCGCCGCATCTCACGCGCGTCGCGATCCGCCAGATAGTCATTGGCGGTCACGATATGGCACGGCAACGCCCGCCACGCGGCCAGGACGGCGGCCAGGGCGATGGTCAGCGTCTTCCCCTCCCCGGTCGCCATCTCGACCAGGAAGCCGTCGTTCAGCCCGATCGCCCCGGCGATCTGTTCGCGGTACGGCGTGAGTCCCAAAGCGCGACTCGACAACTCAGCGACCGCGGCGAGAGAATCGACCCGAAGATCCGCCGCGCCGGCCCGACCCCGGACGCTCGCCTCCTGCAACCTCATGATCTCTTCGTGGAGCCGGGAGTCCCGCCAACCGCTGAACTCCTGCTGCCTCAGTAGCACGCGTTCGGCCTCACGCGTCCAGCACGCGAGAATGGCCGAGCGTCGGCGATAGTACCCCGCCTGGCGGTACAGCAGCGCCTCGAGCCCGCGCCGCAGTTTCTTGATTTCCGGCATTCGGGTGCGCCGATGATCCGCCGACGGGGTTCGGGACTGGGTGGCAGGCAAAAAAACCGTGCTTTCGGATTCCATCGTTCGGTTTGTTCCAAATCAGATCTGGTACCGGTCCTGGAGCAGCTGCCGCAACTTGCGCCACCACTGTGCCAGCAATGGTTGCGGATCGAGCGTGAATCGAACCACACCCGAGCGCAGGTGGCGCAGGGCAACCCGGTCATCGGGGGCGATCTCCAGGCGGACCTCGAAAAACGGTTCGACAGTCTGCGTCCCCGCTTCGTCGTCGTGGGCCACCTCGATCTCACCGCCGCTCATCCACCCCAGGGACGCGGTTGGCAACCGTTCCCGTTCGACCGGGACGACATGCCAACGCTCGCTCGAGAGCGCAACCGCGGCTCGGCCCCGGAGCCGGATGTCCGCGCGCCGCAGGTCCGCCCCGAACAACTCGGCCGCTTCCGATTGCGAGACAATTGCAGAAAAATAGTGGGAACGGGTGTCCACCACCTCGCCGAGCGCGGTTCCTCGGGAGACCCACATCCCGGGAAGACCGTCCAGGCCGGGCGCACTCCAAACCCCGTCCATCGCGGCCGTCACGGTCGTCAGTTCACGGGTACGCTCGAGGAGATCGATCCTGTCACGAACGGCCTTCAGGCGCATGCGCACCGGCTCGATGTAGGCCGGCGATGCATCGCGAACCCAAAGCAGGCGCGCATCGATCTCCGACTCTTCCGCGCGCAGGCGAGCGAGTTCGAGATCGAGCTCCGCATTGCGGACCAACGCCAGCGGCTGGCCGGCCGCAACCCACTCCCCGGGGGGTGTCACGATCTCCGCGATTGTGCCGTCAGTCCCTGCGATGACCTCAGCGGTCTGATTCGCACTCACCACCCCCGGCGCACGAAACCGCTGCGGAAAGGGAACGACGGCGAGGACAATCAGCACCACCGTCAGAGGAAGCAGGGCCGCGGTCAAAGCACGGGGTCGCACGCGCTCCAACCGCGGCTCGCTCACCAGATACTTGAAGAATTTCCCAACCGGTACAATCCCCCAGACCACGATTGCAAATACGGCCAACAACAGACCGATTCCGAAAAACTGCCCCGCGATGAAGAGAATGATCACCGTGAGGACAAAGAGCCGGTAGATCGTCGACGCGATGTTGAACGTGGATAAACCGACCGCCTCCCCGTTGGTTCGAGCCGGCGGCGTCGACTCCTTCAATCCGAACACGCGGCGCTCCAACAGGTGTTTTTGCTGTTGGAAGGATTTCTGGTGGAGATTCGGAACATCGACCAGATCGGAAAGGATATAGTATCCATCGAAACGAAGCAGCGGATTCCCGTTGAAGAGGAGGGTCGATACGGAGGCGAGGAACATCACGTTGTAAGCGAGTTGGTTCACCGTTCCCGACCCGGTCGACGTCCATATGAACGCGGCGATCGCCGCGCAGAACAGCTCGACGAGCATTCCCGCCGAGCCGACGAGTACGCGCCGTTTTCGCTCGCGAAACGCCCATGCGCTCGAGGCATCGACGTAGGGGATCGGCATGAACACCAGGAGCATGATGCCCATGGTGTGGACTTCGCCTCCGTACCGCTTGCAGACCAGTCCGTGCCCGCACTCATGCAGAAATTTCACGATCGCCCAGCACAGGTAAAGGGGGATGAGGTTGCCCGGGGCGAGCAGTCCCTGCCCCTGCGCCCAAAGGTCGTCGAAGTGATCGATCACCACCTTGATCCCCAGCATCACGACCGCCAACCAGAGAATTCCGACGGACGGACGCACCAGGAGCTTTGCCAGGGGACGCAAGCGGTTGAGAAACGGATCGGGATCCCACATCGGTATCCGAATGAACAGAAAATGCATGATCTGCATTCCGATCTTCCGGAACTGCCGCTTGCGCATGCGTGCGAACAACTGTGCGCTGTCGCTCGGGTGCTCAGAGGCGAGCAGGTTTGCCTGGTACAGCTGCGAAAGCGCCTGGATGATCTCCTGTTGGCCCGGAGTCGCCTCAGGATCCCGGTCGAGCATCTCCTTCCAGACCTCCTCGACGGTCCGTTTGCCGTCGAGCCGTGCCAGGAAGTAGTACGCCGCCGGACGCAGCCGGTAGTACTGGTTACGGTATGGATCCCCTACGACAAACCAAGGTTCGCCGCGGAAATTCTGCCGTCGCAGAAATAGATTCGTGCGCAGCTTGACCCGCTGATGCGCGACGAGGTGCCACGAGTCACTGAACAAAAGACTCTCTTCGGCCATCGCTTCAGATCCAAAGTTTCATTCGCAGGAAATCGATCAGGCGGTGGGTCCATATCCAGATGATCGGACGTTTCCCGATGTCGATCTTCGCCACGCCGGTCATCCCTGGACGCCACCATGTCTCCGGGTCCGTCCCGGGACGGCCGCGCGCCAGAAACACGCCCCCCTCCTGCTGCGCATGGGCGACCGGTTCAATGTTTTCAACGGTCACCGGAAAGCGCGCCTCCGGCCGGCTGGCGAATGCGATGCGCCCGAATGCCCCATCCTCGACGACGTCGATGTCGCGCTCTTTGATCCGCATCTCTGCGTACAAGAGGTCCGCCCGTGCGATTCGCATCAATACATCCCCGCGCTGTACGGCGGCGCCGATTCGACGCCGCAGGTCGTTGTCCTCCACGATAAGACCGTCAAACGGCGCCGAAATCTCAGCGCTGCGGAGGTGGAGACGAGTCAGTTCGAGATTGGCGATCGCCTGATCCTCCTGGGCGCGCGAGACGCGCATCTGAGCGAATTCACCGGCACTCCGGGCGCGTTCCGCTTCACTGCGGAACCGCCGGATGTCCGCCAGCAGCGAAGCCTCCTGGATTCGCAATTCGGAGTCGTCGTAGCGTGCGAGTACCGTACCCGCGGACACCGCGTCGCCGGCCTCGTGGAAGACCTCTGCGATGTAACCGTCGAACGGCGCGGAGAGGTAGGACTGCATCTCCGTGCGCACGATGAAGGGGGCTTCCACTCGGAAGGTGATCTGGACCAAAAACAGCACGGCAAGGAGGATGCAGCCGACGACGGCGCCGAGTTTCGCCCAGGCGTGTTCAACGCCCCAGAGTTTTCCGAGCGCTTCGCGTCCATCCTCCGCCCATCGGGCGCCGAACCACCGATCCCGGCGTCGGATATGCTCCAGCACCGGGGTAATCTGATCGGCCATGACCCGCAGTGACCGCACCTCCCGCTCATCGAACGCCTGTTCGGCCCGAAGGAGCGTGATGGCGCCTGCCGGCTCATCACCGTGGCGCAACGGGATGGTCACCATGGCTCCCATATCCTCTCGCGTCCGAAAGGCCTCGCTGTCACGGGTGACCAGTTTGCCATCCGCGGGAGCCGGAAGCACGATCTCATCGTCCTGGTCGAGCGATTCCTCCATCGCTGCCTCCAGCCGCTGAAGCACGTCCATCTTCCGGGTCACCTCATCGAGATTACTCACCGCGACGATCCGCACGTAATTTCCCCGCATCCAGCCGACCGCCACCTCGGCCGCCTGAAACCGGGCGGCCAGTTCGTTGCACACGGTCATGCAGGCCTGGCGAAACTTCCTCTGACTGTGCAGCACCACCAGCATGTCGAGGGTGGATGCAAATGCGGTGAGGTTCGCGCTGACCTGGTGGAGTTGGCGGTTGCGGGCATAGAGAGCCGGTGCGTCCGCGAGCATCAACAGACGACCGGCCTTGGTGTACAGGTCGTCCGGGCTCTTGCCTGGAAACGCAAGCAACAGCGCCACCTCCTGCCCCTCCTCGTCCGTCTTGAGCGGGACGGCCAGGTAGGCGGCGCGCGCGGCTTCGGAGGGTCCTGATGTCGCGGCGACGCCCTCCTGAAACGCCTGCTCGGCGAGCGGACGGGCCAGTGTTTCCGGGATCGCGGACCCGTCGCCGCCGACGATCCGTCCGATCCGCCGCCAGCGTTCCTGCTCCTCGCTCGCCTGGCGCAACAGCACTTCACCTCCTGCCGCATCCTCGAGTTTCACGGAGAGTTGAAGGAAGGCTTGCCAGAACTCCCGCGGCGGTCCGGCAAACCGGTGCAGTGACTGCAATTCTAGAAAATCGTTGAGGTCCTGGCGTATCACGGCAACTCCTCTTGTTCAGCGCGGCAGGTGGGCGATCCCGCTCAAACCGGTGGGCAACCGGCGCTTGGAGTTTTCAACGAGCACGCGGACGCGCAGCAGACCACTCGAGGCGTCGATCCGGGGGTCGATGAAGTCAATTGTGCCCACGACTTGGTCCAATCCGGAGAGAGTGGGAAAGACGAGCGGCACCTCCTGGCCGAGTTCGACCCTGGCCGACTGATCGGCGTCGAGCATCAGCTGGGCGTAGACGCGTTCGACGTCGATGACTTCCAGCACCACGGTACCGGGGTCCACCCACTCTCCCGGCTCGTGCATGCGCGCCACGACGAGCCCGGTCAGAGGCGCGTGCAGCATCCGGCGCTCCAGCGCGGCCTGGGCCCGCCGCAACTGAATGTCGGCAATCTCCTTTTCGATCCGCTTTTCGAGGGCCTCCTCGTCAGAGACGACCCCTTCGCGAAAGAGCTGGGCGGTTGCCTCGTAGTCGCTCTGTCGCTTCTCGAGAATCTTCTCAAACCGCAGAGCATCCAGCATCTCCTCCTTGTGTTCGAGGGAGCCAAGCGGATCTCCCTGTTGTACGATCGCGCCTTCGCGCACGGACAACTCCTCGATGATCCCGCCGACGGGAAAGCTGACGCTAACCTGGCGATATGGAACCACCAGCGCATCAACGCGTAGCGTCCCGGCTTCGACATTTCCCTTCACTGGTGCAGCAGAAGGAAGGAGCAATGAGATTACGAGTAATAGAGGAGCGATCCGCGTCGCTCCGCGGGCCGATGCAAGCAGATTTATCGTCATAGATCCTTTACACTGGATTAGGTCAACTGTTGTCGGAATCCCCACCGGAGTGCGACGGCCCACCGTGATCGGTCGACCTCCGAGACCGGGCGGCGGCCTGCGACGCCGCGTCGGACTCCAGATAGAACCCGTGCTCTTCCAGCAGCTTGCCGCTCACTGCCCAGATCTCCGCGAGCGCCTTCCGGGCATCGACTCGTGCCGCGAGCTCGCGCGTCTGCGCGTCGGAAACCGCGCTCTGCAGTTCGAGCACGCGAAACGTTGTCGTTTGGCCCGCGTCGAGCCGGATCGTCTCGATCCGTGCCGCCTCCTCCGCGAGCTGGAGTGATTCGCGGGCGGTCTCCAACCGCTGGTTGATGGCCTCCAGGCGGGCCACGGAATTCTGCAAAGCGATTGCGATATCGTGTTCGATCTTGAGCAGCTGCGCTTCGGACTGCCGCTTCTGCATACGGGCCGCGGCGCGCTGCGCGCGTCCCTCCCGGTTTCCCCATGGAATACTGAACACCACACCCGTGCTCCACTGGGGATGATCCGTCTTGCGGATTCGGTGGTAGCTACGCTCCAAATCCCTGTCGAGCCCGCTGTACCCAACCGTTATCTGCAGGTCCAACTGCGGCAGCATGCGGTTACGGGAATAGTTCTCTCTCAGGCGATTGCGTGTGGACTCAGCCTGCGCCAGGCGGTAGTCGGGCCTGCGTTCGAGCGCTTGTCCGAAGAGCTCGTACGGTTCGCCCGGCGGTTCAACGGAGTCCGGCAGCTCCGCCACCGCTCGCAGACGCGCGGCATCCGTCCAGCCGACATGATCGTAGATCAAGCGGCGCAAGCGCAGTTCCCGTTCGCGCAGGAAGTCGCGTGCGGTGATCAGCTCTTCGCGGCTCTGTGAGACCCGAACCCGTGCCTCGGCCACGTCGATTGGAGCCATGCGGCCGAGCTCGAGGCGCCGTTGATTTTCGTGCAGAAACTGCTCGGCGACGCGCAATGCCTCCTCCTTCACCCGCCTGTTCTCCTGGCCGAATACCATGTCGTAGTACGCGTCCACCACCTCGGATATCTTGTTGACCACCATGATCTCGCGCTCACTCTCCGCCATCGTGAGCCCGACGCGCGCGGCCCGGACGTTCACCAGGTTCGCCATCGGTCCGAAGCCCCTCAGGATCGGTTGCGTAATCTGCAGCCCGGCGAATGTGTCGTATTCAGGGCTGAACAGTGAAGCCGGACTCTCGCGCGAGACGGTGTTCTCCACCCGCCTCATGCGGGTATGCAGGTCAATTACCGTTCCGAGTGCGGTCTTCTGGGCGACGCCCGCCCGCGCCGACAGGCTTTCTTCCTCAAAAATGCGCTCCGTAGAGACCTCCCCGGTGGAGAGAAACTCCATCGTGTTCTGGCGGCGCTCCAGATCGTCCCGGAGGACCTCAACCGAAAACACCGGGTCGAACTCGCCGCTGGCTTCCCGAATCGCTTCGGCGGCAATCGCGGGAGTGAACTCATCGACCCGCAGCTCCAGGTTGTTCTGAAGCGCCATACTGATCGCATCAAAGATGCTCAGCTCAACTTCATTTGCACCTTGATTACCAGCGCTAACACTACCTGAGAGGCAAAACCCCATCCCGAACAAAAGGATCCAATTCAGACGAAAAAACGAAGATGACAGCATCACTTGGAATGAAGCAAAAATGGAATATACACTCAATGAAAAAATCTCATTATCCACATTACGACAAGGAGTTGCATTCTGACGTGGAGCTCATGGATTCGAGGGGGAGATGAAGCGGAGGCACACACCGGCGGATCGTTTCGATCATGAGCGACCCCGACAGCCGGCGCTGCGTTGCACCGAGGGACGGGGCAGCGTTATATTGGACTTCCGCAAACGTCGCTGCGACGCGGAACCCATGCAGCTTCCATCCACCGCTGCGCGGGAGCGCGGCGGAACCGATTACTGACCGCGGCCCCGTCCACCGCCCGGCGAACCACCGGAATCGCTCTCTTGTTCGGTTTCGCCGCCTTCCGATTCCGTCTCCCCGCCGTCCTCACTGGCAGGTTCACCGGGCAGATCGCGCCACATGAGGATCCTGTTTCCGGGGTAGCTGCCGGGCTGCGGGGAGACCGGCTGACCGTTCTGTTCGCCCCATTCCGGGTCGTCCTTGGTGACGAGCCCGATCTCGCCGTACGGCTCGCCCTGGCGATCCGGATCGCCGCCCCGCTCGATTCCGAGGAGCTGGTCGGCGCCGTCGGCGCGGGAGAGATCGAGCAGGAACTGGAGCAATGCCGGGGCCGGGGCCTGGCGCCAGATCTGGTGTCCACCGAACGGGTTGAACGGCACCGCGTAACTGTTGTACTCCCCGAGCCAGTCGATCAAGCGATCGGCGCCGGTATTCCCGAGCAGCGAGTCCCGTCCGGATCCGCCGAAGACGATGTCCGCGTAGGCCTGGTACGGATCTTCGACGTCGTTCGCGATCGGGTCGGAGGTGAAGAGCGTGCTCAGGTGGTTGTCGTTTGCGTTGAGGACATTGTTGCCGGCCCCGCCCCAGATGTGGTCGCGTCCGGGTCCGCCGACGATCCAGTTGTTGCCGAGGTTGCCGAAGATCACGTCGTCGCCGCTCGTCGGCTGGGCTTCGGTCTCGAAACGTTCGTCCAGCGGACCCTCGGTCGGGTCGAAGTTCAGGAGGAACTGGAAGACCTCCTCGTCGGTGCCGGCGCGGAACCACTTGGTCTCGGCCAGATTGACATTGCTCAGATCATCCTGCGGGCCGTCGGGATCATGATAGGCGATGACGACATCCGCTTCGTCAACCCGGTTTCCTTCGCTATCGATCAGCATCATCCGAAGCGGATCCTCCTGGTTGTAGAGTTTGAACCAGTTGCCTTCGGTCTCGCCGTACTGCAGCACGTCGCCGGGATTGAACGGCGCGACACCGTAGAACCACGGCCGCTCCGCGACATCCTCGCCCTGCATCAGTTCCATCAGCCAGTTCAACTCGCCGGAGAAGTATTCGGGGAGCGCTTCGGCGCCCGAGACGGCGTCATCGCCGGCGCCTGCGTGGATCGAATCGTTCCCGAGCCCGCCGAAGATAATGTCGTTGCCGCCGTGCTCGTAAGCGAATGCGAACAGGCGCGCGGTATGCTTGGTGTCGCCTGCGACGTTGATCAGCGCATCCATCCGCGGTCCGTTGGTGCTGATGACGGCGGAGAGCTCATCCGGTGCGATTGGGGCGATGCCGTAGAGCGGCTCGCCGTATTGATCGCTGTTGCGGCTGATGAAGATCAGGCCGTCGTCCCCGAGGATCCCGTCGTCGCCGGTCCCGCCCGAGATCCAGTTGTTCCCGTACCCGCCGACGATGAGGTCGTCCCCGGTGTCCCCGAAGATCACATTGTCGCCGCCCATTCCGAAGATAACATCGTCGCCCGATTCGCCGCGGACGAGGTCGCCCATCCCGATTTCGCTCACGAATCCAAGGTGCTCCGGCACATCGACGCCGGCCGCCCCGGCGATTTCCCAACGCTTGTAATCGAGCAGATCGACGCCGCGGGCGTGGATGTGGAGATCTCCGCGAGTCGGATCGTTGACGTCGTAGTTGAACGTCAGGTTCGCGCCAGTGTCCGCGCCGCCAACCCCGGTCAGGCGGAAGATGCTGCCGTTGTCGCCGAGAATGACGCTGGCGTTGCGCCCGTGCCGGTCCTCGAACGGCACCAGCGGGTCGTCTCCCTCGTCATATCCCGGATCATCGCGGTCGATGCGCGTACCGGCGCCGCCGAAGATGATGTTGGCGCCGCTGCCCGGGTGCGCGCCTTCGTGCGCGCCGAACGCGTCGGGCGTCACCCCGGCCCGCTGCCAGGCGTCGGCCAGGCCGAACAGGTTCGAGCTGCCGCCGATGATATCGTTCTGCCCGAGGTTGCCGAATATGACGTCGTTCCCCGGCCCGCCTTCGATGTAATCGTCGCCGTCGTCGTGCGCTTCGAACGAGCGCGGCAGTTGTTCGGGCGCTGCCGGCCGCGCGGTCAGGGCGTCGAGGAGACCGAGCGGCGCGACGCCGCCCTGGTGGAGCCCCGAGAACGTCTCGGCGGTGAACGCGGCGGTCAGCGCATCCTCGAGCACCCAATCGCGACCCCAGACATCGAAGAAGATCGACCCGTCGCCCTGGATGGTGTTGTCGCCGAGCTGACCGAAGATCATGTCGGCGTCGCGCCCGCCGGCGATGTAGTTGTCGCCGTGGGTCGGGGCGGAGGCCGGGTCGGTATCGGTGAGGATGGCGCCGGCGTAGTCGGTCAGCCCGTCATGCAGGGTGATCTCCCAGTTCGCCCACACGGGCCGGTTGCCGTCGGCCCAGGCCGGATCTTCGTACTGGGAGCCGCGGTCGATCAACAGTTCGCCATTTTCGTGCATCCCGGTCGCATAGATCTGATCGCCTGTGAGCGCGCGGAACCGCGGGTTGGTGAAGTCGTCCAGCCGGTCGCCGGTGCGGTCGAGCAGCACGTTGTCGCCGAAGATCAGGTCGCGGTTGCGCTCGCCGCTCTCGATCCGGGTGAGCAGGTTGCCGGCATCGTCCCGGAGCAGGAGGCCGGTGTCGCGATCGACGCGCCCGTCGTCGCCCTCGAGGATATCCGAGCCGGACCCGCCAATCACGAGATCGTCCCCGTCCCCGCCGAGAATCACGTCGGTTCCGCCCGGAATGAGGGTCGGACGTCCACTGACCAGCGGATCAATGTCGAACTCCCAGGCCCGGCTCTGGCCGTCGAGGCCGTGGAGCTGACGAATATCGAATACGCTTTCGATGTAGATCGGGAGGACCTCATCAATCCCGATCCAGTCGGTGCGGGCGGTTTCAAATTCGATCCAACCACCGTCGCCGATGAGGATGTCGTCGCCCGAACCACCGTGGATCCAATTGTGGCCGTGGCCCCCGACGATGACGTCGTCGCCCGCGCCGCCGTAAACCCGGTTGTCACCGGTGGTGAACGGATCGACGTTGAACATGGCGTGCGGCGGCAGGCGTGCGCCGTCGGTAAAGTCGTAGGCGCCGCCGTGTCCGAGGACCGTGGTGGGTTTGCCGTGTTCGTCCAGGTAGACCACGCGACCCTGGTCGCCGAAGATGATGTCGCCACCCTGGCCGCCGTGAATCACGTCGTCGCCCTGTCCGCCGAAGAGGATCAACGGCAGCGTCGAGGCTCGGGCGTCGATCGAATCGTCGCCATCCTGCGCGTTCAGAACGAAGAATCCGTCCCTGCCGTCCTCGAGGTTGACCGATACGGTGTCGTCTCCCAGGCCCGAATTCAACGTGGTCACGGTGCGCCACGCTTCGCTCGCGCGGTGGTGTGTGGCGTCGACGTCGATCACGTTGCCGTGGGCGCCACCCCAGATTGTCACGCCGTCGAAGAAATTGCCCGAGAGCTCGGGAGCGGATCCGAAGCGAATCGCCGCCGCCATGTTGAGGATCTCGATTTCGATATTGTCGAGGACGCCGTGTTTCGAGGCCACGTCACCGTCCGGCCGCCGGATCGCGACCGGTTCGGTCTCGGTTCCCTTTGCCGATTCGGTCGCCTCGTCGCTGATCATCAGCTGGTGGCGGCCCTCGCCTGCATCAATGTTGACCTCACCGTGGATTGAATCGAGGTGCCCGGTCAGGAAGTCGAACCGGTAGGCGGCGCCATCGGGGGCCAAGGTGTTGTGATCGAGATCGGCATCGGAGGAGATGAAGATGCGGTCATCGCCCGCATTCAGGTTGATGTTGTTCACGGCCGCCGAGGTGCTCTGCACGTTGAGCACGTCGTCTCCGGTACCGAACTCGATGTTCAGTTCGTCGATAAAGTAGTAGTTGATCCCGTCCATGCGAGTGGCGAGCGACGCCGTACCGTCGAGGTTGCCGGTCTCGATTTTGAGGAATCCGACTCCCGGGCCGCCCACCACCTGGCGGACCGCGCCCTGGAAGAGGATGTGGTAGGTCGAGCCGTAGCGGCTGACCGCAATGTCGTCGGCGAACGGACTCCCGACGAGCCGTTGGAGGGCGTCGCGGACCTCGTCCGCGGTCGCATTGTAGGCGATCGGATCGGTCTGCGAGCCCATCAGGTCGAGCGTGAACGTGCCGCCGGTTGCGTCGATCGCGAGCGTCTGCAGATCGTTGCGGGCGAGCGCGTCGGCGCTCGGCGGGATGTTCGGATCGATCAGCTTGTCGATTCCAGGCTCGCGCACGCCGATCAGGACGTGATCCGCGTCGGTTGTGATCGGATCGACCGACCGGTTCGTCATGTCGCCCTGGAAGCGGAGCACGAACACCTTGCCGACCTTGTTGACCGTCACGTTGCCCTCGCCGATCGTGTCGAGCGCTTCGAGCGCCGCCTGCATCTCGGCGGCCGTGCTCTCGACGTTGAGTGCCGCGGTCGTCTCCCCGCCGAAGGCGAGTGTGAACGGCCGCAGTCCCTGCCCCGGCATCGGATCATCGACGTAAATTGTCTGGATCGCGTTGAACACCGGCATCCCCATTCCGGTCAGCGTCGACCCGGTCAGCAGCGCCCACACATCCTCCGTGTCTCCGGTCCCGATCACGTTGAGCGTATTCGATCCGGTCGGGAGGAGATCGCCGCTGCTGACGGCGAACGTGTGCATCGGCTGTTTGGCGAAGGCGCCATCCTCGGTGAACCGGATAATGATGCGGTCGCCGAAGCGTTCGACGTCAAAGTCCTCCGCGGAGAGAAGCGGTTGCCCGTCGTCATCGGTGAGCGCGAGGAGCGCGTCGCGGATCACATCCGCCTCCGCGTCGTGCGCGAGCGGACCGGTCTCAAATCCGACCGGCGGCTGGGCGTCGGGATCCTCTACGATGCCCTTGAAGCGGAGGGTGAAGGTGCCGCCGCCGGCGTTGATCACGATTTCCTGTTCGTTGGTCGAGCCCTGGGCAAGCAGTCCTCCGTCGTGCCCAACCACATCCGGTTCGCCGCGCACGGTGATGCGGGCAAACGCTTCCGGCACGTCCCCGGCGACGGTGAGCAGGGCGGCGATCCGGCTGAGCGTGTGGCGGTCGCCCTCCGGCGTGCCGACCGTGGTCACGTCGTTGCCGGGTCCGCCGTTCACAAACGTCGGTCCCGAGACCGACCAGACGTCGACAGTGTCGTCGCCTCCCCCGGTATTGAGGCGGGTCGCACCGCTGTGCGTGCTTTCAATAACGAAGTGGTTGTCGCCGGAGCCGAGGTCGATCTCAAGCACGTCGATCTCGTCGAATACGATCCCTGCCGGCAGGCGCGTGGCGTCGTCGCCGGTGCCGATGACGCGTCCGTCGTGCATGCCGAGCCCGACCAGTTGGCCGCGATTCGCCAGCGGCACGTCGTAGAGGTCGTTACCCTCGGCATCCTTCGGGTCCTCGGTGTGGAACAGCAACCGCCCCGTTTCGTCGCTACGCGCGTCGGTGTCGAAGACGAAGAGCATGTCGACCTGGTCCTCGGCGACCATGAAGAAGTTGGCCGGCGAGGCGTTGATCAGGACGTACTCGTCGCCGGCATAAATCGGATGGGTCCACGCGAGTTCGAACCCGAGCCGGACGGTGCCGTCGCCCAGGTTCTCGACGGAAGCGATCTCGCGGAACGGGATCAGTTTCTGCAGCTCTGGATCGGCGGGGTTGAATACCTCGGTTCCATCGGATTCCGGTCCGAATCGGTCGTCGAACTCGGTGGCGTTCAACCCGCTGAGCAGGCGGAAGGTCTTGTTCACGAGCGTCTGGAGCGGGTCGTCCGCCGGTTCGAGACCGGCGTCGAGTCCGTACCGTGCGATGAACGCCAGCAGATCCGCCTCATCTACCACAACGCTGTCGGCCCCGGTCTGTGATTCAGCGGCCACCTCACCGGAAGGACGGAACGCGTTGCTCTCACCGGGGAGCAGAAGCGGCACCGGGAGCCCGACGAGCGAGCCCTGTCCGCCGCCGCCCTGGACCAGGAGCGGTCCCTGGATCCGGCTGGTGTCGTCGGCCAACCGCGGGAAGACCATCGTGTCGCCGCCGTCGATGATGTCGTTGTCGATCGCCTTGACGCCCACGGTCTGGACCTCGTTCCAGTTTTCCGGCGTAAAGGTCAACGTGATGACCGAGTCAAAATCGCCGTCCGCCGCCGGCTCGTGCGCGAGCAACACCTGTTCACCGAAGCTGACGACGTTGCCGGCGCTCGTGCGGGTGCCCTCGGCGCGGATAACGACGTGGACGTCCTTCTCGGGCTTCTGGCTCAGCACCACGGTGTACGTGTCGGTCCATGGCGCGCCGTCGGCCAGGGTGCCGCCCTCGATGACGTCGGTGGAACCATTCGACTCGATCATTACGACGGCCGGCGAATCGCCGTCGATGACGCGGACAAACGCCGATCCGAGGGGGGTGCCGTCGAAGCTGGCGTCGCGGCTTGGGAGGCTATCGTCGAACCGGTGTTCGATCTCGAGCAGGCGGTCCTTCTGGACCTCCCCGTCCGCTTCGATTGCGACCGTTACGCTCTGCGGCACGTCCCAGTTCGCGTGGTTGAATTCGAGGTGGTCGACGTTCGTCTGCAGTCCGTCGCCTGCGTCTATCTGGACACGGACTGTCGTACCCGGCTCCGGAGCGCGGGTGAGGACGACGTCGTAACTGCCGGTGAACGGCGCCGCCGCGTTGAAATCGACTCCACCGTTCTCGGGCTGCTCGATGATCCGGACGCCCTCGCCCGGCTCGATGATCGCCGCCCCCGCGTCGTCGAAGTAGGCCAGCATTCCCACCACCGGGATTGCGAGCCCTTCGTAGAGGTTGATCTCGTAGCGGCTCAGATTTTCCTCGTGTTCGGCATTCGCCTCCTCCACGGGGTCGAGGGTCCACGCCCGGTCGAACGTGAGGGTGGTGTTGGTGTTCCCTGTAATGGTACGCGACTGGCCGGCTCCCGGCCCCTCGGTGATCCGCACCGTCGCGCCACGGAGGCTGTCGTTTTCGCCGAAGTCGGCGTCGGTGTCGATCAACTGGCTGGAGGATGCCTCGCCGACGGAGCGGAGCGCGGAGCTGGTCCACCCGAAGATTCTGTCTCCCGCGACCTCGTGCGTCACGAACCCGCCCACGACGCCATGGTGCGGCTGGTCTCCCGCGGCTTTCATCCACACGGTCTGCGGCGTGCGCCAATCGTTCTCGCCGTCGGGCTCGAACACCAGTTCGAGGCTGGTCTTAAACTCGCCGTCGGCGGACTTCGACAAATAGGCGAGCGGCAGGAGATCGACCTCGTTCTCATCGTTCACGACCACGGCATTCGGTGCGGAAGCGGTCACGGTGACCGGGCCGCTGGGCTCCCGAGTCAGGACGACGGTATAGCTGTCGAGCCGCACGCCGTTGACGAGGATCGACTGTCCGCCCTCCTGGGTGATCACGATACCCGGCTCGTCGTTGTCCGCGACATTCGCCGATATCTGGTCGACCCGGAGGCCGTCCCACACGTCATCTTCGCTGAGGACGTCGTGACCGATGATCCCGCTGTGGCCCTTGAGATCCCGGCTGATGATGTCGGGCGCCTGACCGCCGACAAAGAACGTGTTCGACCCAAGCCCGCCCGAGAGCACGACGGAGGTTTCGGGGGCGGTGCCGAGGATGAAGAAGCGGTCGTTGCCCTCGGCGCCGTCGATTTCGAGCTGCTGGATATTGACGAAATTGACGCTCCGGCCGGCCCCGAAAACCCCGTCCTCGGTCACAACGAAGTCGTCGCCGAACTCGGTTCCAACGATGCGCAGCGTGTTAAACCCACCACCGCCATCGATGTTCACCGGGGCGCCGATGACGTATTCAATGAAGTTCTCTCCGCCGCCGGTCGCGATGTCGATGTTGCGCCGCTCCGCGTCCTTCGAACCGACGACGGCAAAGGCGCGCACCACGAACGTGTCGTTCGCGTTCCCGCCGCGCAGGTCGAGGGTTGCCTGGTTGTTAAGAACGACGAACTCGTTCGACTCGTCTTGCGCTCCGATCGCGGTGAGATCGAAGCTGACGCCGTTGCTGAGGAATCCGCGGGTGGTCTCGACCGTTGTGAACTCGTCAGCCGGGTCCGCGATATTGGCGAACTCGTTGTCGGCCCGCGCCGAATTGTAGAGCTGGCCGAACTGGAAGTAGTTGCCGCCGCTGCCGCCGAAGAGGGTCGTCTGCGCGAGCGTATCATCGAGGTAGAACTCGTTGAACCCACCCATGCCGCGGACGGTCAAGCCGGCGTTGATTCCGGTGTTGGCCTCGATGTCGCGGCTGTAATTCACGCGTTCGACGTCCTCCGGTCCGCTATCGCGTCCCTCGTTGAGGAGCGCGACGAACCCGATCCGGCCGACCCCGAACACGCCGAGATCCTTCTCGATCAACCCGGCGCGCATCAGGAAGAGGTCGTCGCCCTCAGAGCCCATGACGGTCAGCTCGTCGCCGCCGGACGCGCCGGTGTCGAACACGTTGATGAGCGCGTCGCCTTCGCTCGCCAGCCAGATGAAGTAACGGTCGGCGCCGTCCTGGCCGTCGAGCGTCAGCTCGGCATTGATCCGGTTTTGATCGTTGCGGGCGATCCGGTTCGGGGAGGTATCCGTGTCGCGCGGATCGATGAGGACCGCGGCGTCGGCCCTGTCGACGAGGAAGCCGCTCGCCTGGTCGATCTGCACGCCGACGTGGAACCGATCGTCGCCATCCTGACCGAAGATCCAGGTCTCGTGTTCGATGCGGTGCACGTTGAGCGCATCGTCGCCGGGACCGCCGTAAACCTGCGTCAACTCGGTCGCGCCGGTGTTGAGGATGTTGAAGATGTTGTCGCCGGAGCCGAGATGGAGGTTCAGGTACTGGATCCGGGCGTACTCGATCCCTTCCTCCATATCGAGGCCGGTGATCATCGCGTCGGTCAGGAACCCGATGTTGTCCTGATCGTCACCGGTATCGTCCACGTTCAGCGTGTTGATGCCGGCCCCGCCGTCGATCACGAGCAGCGCGCTGATGTCGTCGACCAGCCCGTCGACCGGGAGGACGCCCGCGGCGGGATCGGAGACGTGTTGTGCCGCCGTGCTGCCGACGTTGATCGTGTCGTCGCCGTCCTGCCCGTAGATGAACGTCAGTCCCGACACGGTCCGGACGTTGACGATGTCGTCTCCGTCGCGCGTCTCAAGAATCGTCTGCGCGCTGTGCGTGCTCTCGATCGTGAAGGTGTCGTCGCCGGAACCGAGGTAGATCTCCAGGAATTCGAACGCACTGTAGGTGATGAAACCGGTCATCCCGAGCCCCGTGATCGTCGTCCCGGTCAAGGTACCCTCGTTGTCGATCGTGTCGCCGGTGTTATCGACATGGAGCAGATCGCCCGGACCAGGCCGGTGGTCTCCGCCGTTCACGACCAGCTCGGCGCGTATACCGGTGAGGATTCCTCCGGTGTTCGACTCCGATGCCGCCGGATCGACGGTGGCCTGGCTGCCGACGTAGACGATGTCGCTGCCCCGACCGGCGTTGATGATCGTCAGTCCGTCAATCGAACGCACCGCAATCCGGTCGGCGCCGTTCCCACTGTTGAGGGTGGTTGTGGTGTGCACGTGCGTGCTGAAGACGGTAAACCGGTCGCCCCCGATGCCGAGGTTGATATTCAGGTGGTCGACGCCGGTGTACTCGATGCCGCGCGCCGGGTTGTTCCCGGCCATGCCGAGTCCGGTCAACCGGCTGTCAGTCAGCTCGCCGACGTTGGCGAAGAGATCGCCGGTGTCATCGACGTTCACGGTGTTCGACGCGCCCTGGCCGACGATCTGGAGGAATCCGGCGATGCTGTTGACCGTACCGCCGGTTCCCGGCGCGGTGCTGCCAACGTTGAGCGTGTTCGTCCCCGGTCCGGTGTTCACGGTCGTCACCGCCGTCCCCGCGCTTGTGGCACGCACGTTGAACGTGCTGTTGCCCGTCCCGAGGTTAACCGTCACCTGCTCGACGGTCTGGTATTGAACGCCGATGCCCATGCCGAGACCGGTGATCATGCCGGCAGTCAGGATTCCGGTGTCAGGCGCTGCGGCACCATGGTTGTTGACGTTGACCCGGTCGTCGGTCGACTGGCCGCGGATGATCAGGAGTCCGGCAATCGTGTTGGTGCGGTTGGCTGTATCGCCGACATTGACGGTGTTCGCAGCCGTTCCCGCGCCGGTGTAAATCGTGCTGACGGTCTGGGCGTGGGTGCCGAGCACATGGATCGTGTCGGGACGCGCACCGAGATAGAGGTTCAGCGCCTGGATGCCGGTGTAGGTGATGCCCTTCTCGGACTCGCTGCTCCCCGGCATCCCGAGCCCCCAGATGCGGTCGGCGGTGAGGAATCCGTCGGGGCCCGCGGCGTCGCGATCGTAGATGTTCACCGTGTCGTTCGACGACTGGCCGGCGATCACCAAGCTCCCGGCTATGCTGTTCACATGGCCGCTGGTTCCCGGCGCGGTGCTGCCGACGTTGACGACGTTTGCCGCCGATCCCGTGCCGGTGTGGACGGTCGTCACCGTGTTCGGGTGGGTGGCCCGGACGTTCACGGTGTCGGAGCGGATCCCGAGGAAGAGATTCAGGTTCTCGATACCGGAGTAGGTGACGCCGCCGTTGACCCCATCGCTGCCGGGCATCCCGAGCCCCCAGACGCGGTTGGCGGTGATATACGCGGTCTCGGGGCCGGTGTTGTCGCGATCGTAAATGTTGATCGTGTCGTTCGACGACTGGCCCGTTACGACCACGCTTCCCGCGACCTGGTTCACGTCACCCGTCACAGCCGGCGCGTTGTGCCCGAGGTTGACCACATTTGCGCCGCTGCCGGTCTGAATCGTGGTCGTCGTGCCCGCGTGCGTGCTGCGAACGTTGACCGTGTCGTTGCGGTCGCCTAGCCGGAGCGTGAGATTCTGGACTCCCTCGTACCGGATGCCCGGCGCGTACGCCATACCGAGCCCCTGAACGCGATCGGCCGTGACGGTCGCGGAGCGATTCGTGGCATCGTCGCGATCGTCGACGATTAACGTGTCGTTGCCGCTGTCGCCGAAGAGGTCGAGCTGGCCGGCAATCCCGTTCACGTTCGTGTTGTGACCGACCCGGATCGTGTTGTTTCCGGAGTCACCGTGAATCGTGGTCCGTACGCCCGCGAGCGTCTTCAGAACGTTGACGGCGTCGTTGCCGCCGCCCAGGTTGAGCTGTAGATCGGATCCGCCAAATGCCGCCCCGGCCTTTGCGATGGAGATCGCGACGCCGCCGGCGCGTTCGACGGTCACGTCGCCCCCGTCAACGGAGAGCGTGAAGGTATCGGCGGAGTTCGAGCCGTTGACGATTACCGAATCCCGTGCGGTGTCGTTGCCGAGATCGATCGAGATATCGCGGAGTTTCGATCCGCCCAGGTGGTTGACAGTGATCGTATCGGCGCCGCCGCCGGCTTCGACGACCGCGTTCTGAACGTTGGAAGCGGTGAGCGTGTGCTGATCGTTGATTGTCGCCCGGAACGCCAGGCCCGAAGGATCGAACACCACGGAGTCGGATCCGCCGGTCAGGATCATCTTCAGCGTATTCGTTCCCCCGCCGCCGTCGATCAACTCCGGCTTCCCATGGCTGGCATACCAGATGATGGTGTCGTTGCCGCTGCCCCCATGGAACTCGTTATCCCCGACGCCGCCGGTCATGGTGTTATTGCCGGCGATCCCATAAATCTCGCTGTCTCCGCTGCCGGCGTTGATGGTATCGTTGCCGCTGCCTCCGACGATGACGTTGTTGCCTCCGCCTCCATTGAGCGTATGCCCCTGTGGCCCGTCGACGACCAGCGAATCGTCACCCGGGCCACCCGTCAGGGTTGCCCTACCGAGTCCGAAATACATGAGCGTGTTATTCCCGGACCCGCCCCGGAGATCAGCCCCTGCGAACACGCCCTCCCCGATTTCGATGTAATCGTTACCGGATCCGCCGTTGGCGATGATCTTCGTGATGTTGAAGTGCGTCTGATCGTATCCGAACGCTGACACCACGAGGCTGCCGGGGAGCGCGCCCTTGCTCACCGTGAACGACTCGTCTTCAATGTCGGCATACGCGAGGGCGTTCCTCGCGTGGGCGTGCGGCCCCATGTTCAGGCGGAGAACCCCGTCCCCCAGATCAGTGGCGAGCACCGGCGGCGGCGGCACCTGAGCCGCACCCGGAACGTCCAGGGTCCCGAGCGTAAAGGTTACCGTCTTGCAGATCTTCTTGATCACCTTGACGCACCCCTTGACGGACACCTTGAGCGTACTCCCCTGGAGACTGACCCGCGCATCGACGCTGACGCTGATGTCGACCTTGGCGATCTTCAAGCCGGCGCTCCCCCAAACACGGAAGTCGAACCCGCTGCTGCTGAACGTGATCCGGGCATTTGCGTCGAGGTAGGCCGGGCCGGCAGTCACGTAGACACTGCCGGTGGCTGTGAAGCTGAAGGAGAACGGATTGGTGCTGAAGTGGCCGTGCACACTTGCGCTGATCGGCCCCAGGCTGATCGAGAGCGGATCGCTTGAGGGGACGGTGAGGCGGAAACCTTGTGCCCCCGCGGAAATAATGATCGAGCCCGTAGCTTTGAGTCCGAACAGGTTGAGTCCACCATTCAGGATGCTCACCCGCACCGTGTTGCCCGGAATGTTTGTTGTCTCGTCGACCCACTCCCACTGGAAAGAGCTACCCGTCCAGACCAGACGCTGCACCTGTACCGGAACCGACGCCGTGCTCGAGGTCGTATTGATTTCCAGGCGGAATGTGCCGTAGATCTCGAAGCCGCTGATCGGGATAAAGGCGCTTGCCCCGCCGGCGAGGGTGATATTCGTAACGAGTACGAGCCCGCTCGAGTTGATCTCCATCGTCGCCTGGACGCTGAACAGGATATTGAAAACATTGAGGGTGGCGTCGACGCCAACATTGAGTCCCTGCGCTCCGACGGAGACGACGAAGGAGCCGGTCAGGTCGATGACGCCCAGGAGTTCAAGCGATCCGGAAACTGCCAGGCGGGCGTAGGGACCGGACGCGAGATTGACGGTCTGCCCGGCAATCGTTCCGATCGCCTGGCTGGTCGTGTTGATCTCCAGCGTAAAGCTGCCGGTGAACTTGAATCCGGCCCCACTGTAGCCGCCGGCGACGGTGATTCCGATCTTGGCCGCGATGCCCTGCGCGTTGATCAGGAGGGCGCCCTGCATGTCCAGCGAGAGCAGGGTCGACGAACCGACAACCGCTTTCAGTTCGCCCTGTGCCGCGACCTGCAGTCCCGCCGTGCTGACCTGGATGGTAAACGACCCCTCGATGCGGAACCCGGCCACGCTGCCGATGGTGAGCTGCAGGTGGGCGTTGGTGAGCGACAGACGGAAGTACGGCCCCGCATCGAGCTGCACGGTTGCGTCGCCGATCGTCTCGTTCACGCCTGTCCCGGTCGTGTTGATTTCCAGCGTAAACGTCCCGCCGAAACTGAAGCCAGTGCCGCTGGTCTCCGCCCCCGCCCCGGCGGTGAGGACGATCTTGGCGGCCAGGCCGTGCTGGTTGATCCGCAGGAATCCGCTCGCCCCGAGTTCGAAGATCGTCTGGTCGGCCACCCGCGCTTCGAAGTCCGCGGTTGCGAAGACGATCAATCCGTTGCTGCCGACCTCCAGGTAGAACTCCCCGTCGAGGAAGAAACCGGTCCCGGAGCCGGCCTGCATCGCAAGTTCGCCGACTGCGTGCACCCGGACGTAGATTCCGGCCTCGAGGTTCACGGTTTGCGTGCCGATTGTTTCCACGAACTGGTTGGTGGAGTTGACCTCGAGCGTGAACGTCGCGCCGAGCGTGAATCCGGTACCGCTCATCGTGGCTCCCGCGCCACCGGCGAGGGTCAACTTCCCGGCGATCGTCGGCGTGCCGTCAAGGTTGTCGATCAACAGGGCTCCCTGGACCGACATGCTCAGAATGTTGGTGCCGGCGAACCGCGCCGTGAACTGGCCGTCGACCGTGACCGTCACCGAATTGTCGCCCGCGGCGACGAGCAGGCTTCCCTCAATTCGGAATCCGGTGCCCCCGATGAAGAACTGAATGTAGCCGGATGCCTCGAACACAACGCCGGGTGCGATATCCTGCCCGGCAAGCGTCTGGGTGTCGCCGTGCGTGTTGATATAGAACGCCATGCTGAACGCCATTTCGAAGACGTTTTCCGAGGCGTAAGAGTCCGAGTCCTCGACGCCCGCATCGACCTGGATGAAAGCGACAAGATTGAAGCCGCCGGAGTAACTGAGTCGCATGCCGCCGGACGCCGACGCTTCAATCCCGAGGACCGATGCCTCCACCTCCGCGGTGATCTCGAGCATCTCGGCCGAGATGATGAACTCGAACCGGCCGGCCAGCGAGGCGGCATCGTCGCTATCGCTCAAGGTAAACGCCAGGGAACCCTCGGCGGCGAGACGCAGCATGTGAGCCGGCAGGTTCACCATCTCGGCGGTCGGCTGCCATGTGTCGCTTCCTTCGTCGAAGGAGTAGACCGGCACCGGTTTCGGGACTGATGCCGAGTTGAACTCGAGCAGGAACTGCGCGTTGAAGTCGAAGCCTGGAGCCAGTTCGGAGCCATCCCCGCTTACGTCCACCTCCAGACCGCTCCCGAAGGACAGTTCGGCACGGCCGTATATTCCGTCGGCATCGATGGCGAAGAACGCCTGGCCGGTCAGCTCGAACAGGGTGTTCTCCCCGATTCCGATTTCGGTGTCGACCACCGCTTCGACCTCCAGCCCTTCCGAGGTGACGCTCAGCCGGAACCAGCCGTGGAACTCGATGAGGTCGAGCAGCTCGAGGTCGCCGCGGACCGCGACCGCGAAGTAGAAGCCCTCTGTGGCTTCCTCATTTTCGACGAACAGCGGCGATTCGGCGTCCTCCGGATCGTAATCCGCTATGTTCAGGGCGGGCGGGGCGCCGAAGATATGGACGCTCTCCATCCCGACCACGTCGTGGAGGAACCCGGGCACGGCGATCGCGCGATCGGTACCAAACGTGTTGATGTAGGCCTCCATGTTGCCGCTCAGCAGGATGCCCGGCAGTGTGATGTTCGCGCCGAGCTTGAACTTGCCCGCGATGCCAAGGTCGGGTGTCGCCTCGATCAGCAGCGCGGCGGTAGCCCGAATTTCGAGGATCTTCTGGCCGGCCGGAGAGAGCGCCAGCACGCCGTCGGCAAAGAACTCGAAGCTCGTCGTGGAAATCTTCATCGAAAAGGCGCCGCTCAGCCGGAACCACTCCGGTCCGGCTTCGGGCCCGCCATTCTCAAACGCCGGGAAGTGGAAAACGGCTTTGCCGTAGGCGGCGATGAAGAAGGTCTTCGGCTCGAGGTTGAAGGTCTGCTCCTCGCCCTGGATCACGAACTGGAGCATCGGCTCCTCAAGCGTTCCGCCGTCCTCGACCGAGATGAAATACTGCGTGACATTCTCCTCCGCGTCGACCAGCTGGAAGCGCCAGAGGAGGTCGGGAATGACGGGGATGATGTCGGCGCCGGCGGCGTCGTCGACTCCGGCGGTCGCGAACGCGGCGGCGAGCTCGCCCGGCAACGTCCCGGAGTTCAACGCCTGGACAAGATCCGCGTCGAAGCCCACAGTCGGGCCGAGCGGATCGCCCGGTATCCCCTCCAGGACAAGGGTCATCTCCTTCTCGGTCTGCGTTGTGTTCAGCTGAACGACCGCGGAGGCGTCGAGGTCGATGCCGATGTTCCGCAGAACGTCGAGGTTGGTGTCGAACTTGATGGCGCCCCAGATCCGGGGAAGCTCGATCGCCCCAAGATCCGGCCCGCCGTTCGGGGAAGGTATGGAGATCCCGAGATCGGCGAAGAGGTCGCTCACGGTTACGGTGTCGGCCGGGTCGTCCGTCGTATCGAGCACGAACACGCCAGCGACAGACCCGAGGTTGCCGAGGGCGATCACCTGGAAGGTCCCGCCGAACTCGAGCTTGATTCGGAATCCATCGCCGGCATCGAACGCTTCGAAATCGACGAACCCACGGATATCGAAGATCGGTTCGTCGGTCAGACCAAGGGCGTTCAGCGTGACGCCTCCCTCGAGGCGGATGTAGAAAGCCTCCGCGCCCTGGCGGACGAACACCGACTCCTGCATTGCCGCCGATTCGTTACCGAGTTGGTCGGTCCAGGCGCCCTCGTCCATCACGAAGACGAGCTCGAGGAGTTCAGTCTGGCTGGGCGCGGCGAATTCGAAGCTGTCGTCGAAGTAGAAGCGGTACTGGTTGGTCTCTTCGACCCGGGCGACGTCCGTGAAGCTGAAACCGTCCAGCGCGACCAAGCTGCCGTCGTCCCAGACCATCACCTTCAGCGAATCTTTGTCCGGCTCGACGCCCGACGCCCCGAAATCGATGAGCCCGTCGGAGTCGAGCGCCCCCGGCGGTGCGGTCAGGGTGATCTCGAAGTAACGTGCGCTCTCGTCGGTGTCGTACACTTCGCCCGAGGCGGGGAGGTTGCCGTCGTCGAGGTTCACCTCGCCATCGACGTAGACCTTGCCATCCCGCAGGTTCGAGAGTGTCGCGGTCGGTGCCACCACGGCGATGCTGAACGTCGCCTCGATGTTCGAGACCCCGAGGTTGTCGGCGAAGGAGTTCCCGAGAATCGTGAGTGTGAGCGGACCGGCAATGAGGTCATCGGGAGACTCGAAGAAATAGCGGAAGACATTCGATCCTGCGAGGTCGTCCGGTTGCGCGGCGACCTGAAGCGCGACGATAGATCCGTCGGCCAGGCGAACTTCAAGCTCGGGTGACCCGTTCCCGATCGTGGTCGGGTCGATCGCGCTCCCCTTACCCGGGCTGAACGCGATATCGATGTACCCGGCATCCCTGAGTTGCGTCAATCCGATCGTCTGGCCGGCAATCGGTTCGGCAAGGGTCGCGGTGGACCCCTCGACCAGGAACGTGAAGACCTGTTCCGCAGCGTTGTGCAAACCAGCGGCGTCCTGGTATGCCCCGGCGCCGATCGAGAGTGTCGCGAGTCCGATCGCGAACTCCCCGGTCAGTTCGTAGCGGAAGACGTTCGTCTCTCCAACCCGCTCGCCGGTGCCGATGGCAATCCCCTCAACCGCCGGCCCGGAGAGCGAGACCGTCGGCGCGGTGAAATCGGCCGGGATGTCGCTGCCATGCGTCGACGCAAATTCCAGATCGAGGTACATCCGGTCCTCGATCTCGCCGATCGCGATTCGCCCGTCGGCCGGTGGATTCAACAGCTGCGCAGTCGGCCCGAGTATGATCAGGGACTGCTCGTGCTCCTCGCTGTCGGGACCGTTCGACTGGCTCCAGCTCCCCGCTTCGAAGGTGACGGTCAGCTCGCCCGGCGCCCATGCGAAATTCGACGCCGGGTCAATCCGGTAGCGGAAGCGCTGGACCCCGCGCGACTCGAGCACGGCCGGGCCGCCCTCGATCACGGTCGCCTCCGCGAACCCGCTCTCGTTCACGGTGATCTCGATCGGCACGGGATCCCCGATGAACACCACCTCGACATCGGAGGCACCGGTTCTGGAAAGCGTGGCGGAGATCTGATCCCCTCCCAGGATGCTCTCGTAATCAAGCGTGCTGTTTGCACCGGCCCGAAATATTACGTCGATGTACCGGTAGTCATCTCCCTCGAAATTCCATAGCGAGTCGTTCAGGACGCCGGAATCGGTGCCGTCCTCGCCCCCGGGGAAGACCACTTCGGCGCGGGTCGCCGGGTCGGAATTGAGCGGCTCGGCGAAGACAACCGGAACCTCAATCTCTTCACCGTCCGCATTACGGAAGCCCATCTGAAGTTTACCGTCGATCGAGAGGAGGTCGAATTGCTCCGGTATATCGGCGAGGAACAGGACCACCACTTCGCCCGATTCCACATTGGAAAGGTCTGCGTAGAGTTTGCCGCTGACCGTGATGTTATCGCCGAGGAAATTCAGACTACCGGCGACCATGATCTTGCCGTCGGTGCTGATGATGACGTCCACCTGCCCGTTAAACACGAACTGCGAGGCGTAGATCGTGTACACCTTCGCACTCCCCTTGATCAGCATCGGCGACGTAAACGCCGCCGCAAAGCCGCTCGGCACCGTCCCCTCCTGGATTGCCATATACTGCGTAAACACCTGCTCGCGCACGCTGGTCAGCCAGTCGCCTGCCTCCGGGGTGTCGCCGACATTAAACTCGGGATCGCGCAACCGGAAGGGATCGTCGATCGACGGCAGGGTCTTGAAGAATTCAACCCCGGCCGTGAAATTGTTGATCGAGAGGCCGGTGTTCGGCTCGAGGAGGATCCCTCCCGGCACGGAGACCGTGATCTGAACCCCGAGCGGTCCCAGCTCGCTCAGGGCGAACTGGATCGTAAATCCGGCCATTCCGGCGATGCTGAACCCGCCGCGAATCCCGACAAAGAGGATGCGATCCACGATGTCCGATTCGTCGACAAGCTCCCCCGGTGCCGCCGGCTGGATCGTCCCGCCGTCATCCACAATCCGTACGATGCCGCCGATCAACGCGGCGTCGATCTGACCGCCGAATAGATTGCCGGAGACGCCGACGCCGAACCCTTCAATGTCGACGATCGGGAACTGGCCGCTGGCGAGGAGCGAGGGACGGATGCGTACGCCCTCAATCGCGCCGCTGAACTCGAGTCCGCTCACCCCCGGCAGGCCCGCGACGCTCGCGGAGAGCACAATGTCGAACTCGTTCGGGATAATGCCACCCTGTGCGTCCGTCTCAAAGTCGAGTCCGATCGAGTCGATCCGAATCGGCAGCCAGGTCGGCCACCCGAGGCCCGATCCCGAGGCTCCTCCGGGGCTCAGGGTCACGCCGAACCGGCCTTCTCCGTCGTCGGGGTGTCCGGCGACAAACGCGCCCTCCGCTGTGAATCCAAAGTTGCGGGCCTCGCCCGAGATCTCGACGGTGCCCACCTTCAAACTGGCGCCGACCGCGCCGAAGCTCGCCACGCGATCGGACCCGGTGGCCCCGGTATCGATGAAGAAGTCGCGGGCGCTGACTGTTAGGAACGACCCGAACGTCACCGCCAAACTGCCGGCGCTGAACCGGAGGTTCCCGAGGTCGTCGATCGAAACGATATCGACCCGCAGGTCCGTGACGGTGGCGCTGAACTCCGGACTGTTCGGGAAGAGAATGGCCTGACTGGAGGCGAAGAAGAATCCGCCGTCGAACGAAGCGCCGGTCGAGAAGTCAACGGAGAAGCCGGTCGCACCGACCGTGAGGTCCGAGAACTCCAGGATTCCAGCGATCCCGAAGGTTCCGTTGTTCGTGGCGCTGAAGGTCGCGGACACCGATCCCAAGGAGAACCCGGTCCGTTTCACCACCAGGTCTTCGATCGACCCGGTGAGGTCTGCGTTTGCCAGAACCGGGAAGGTCACACTGGCACTCCCGATCCGGAGCAGTTCCTGGTCGTCGTCGCCGTCCGGATCGTACTGTATCCGGATTTCCTCCGCCACGAGATTCAGGACGCTACCGACTTCAAGATTCAGATGACCGACGCTGAGACTGAACTTGCCCGTCGGTGAGACGGAGAAGTCGCCCGGCATTCCGACTGCTATGTCGAACACGGCAAGGATATCCTCCAGTTCGAAGAGAACGCCGCTGCCCTCTTGTCCCCCGCCGAACGTAAGGGAGGCCTCACCCATTCCGAGAGCGACCGTGATCAGCAGTTTGCCGTCGGCGAATCCGATATCCTCGATGCTGAAGGACGGGTCGTTAAATCCGACCGGGCCAAGTGTTATGCCGTCACCGTTCGACTCGGTTTCGACCGTCCCGGATTGTGCGCGGTCCAGCGTAACAATCTCGACTCCCGGTGCATTCCAGACGCCGCCGGCCTGGAAGGTGTTCGTCTTGACGGTGACAACAAGTTCGCCCTCACCCAGCTCAAGGTCTCCCGGAAGTGCATACCGGTAGGTGGTCGATCCAATCAGGAGAGGCGCCTCCGACAGGGTGATGGTTCCCGTAACAGCCGATCCGGAAAGCTGGATTTCGCCGCCGGTGATCGTGGAGGCGTCGATCGACGCCGAACTCCGGGTGATGAACGTCACGTCGATGTAGCCCCGGCTGATGATGGCGTCCGGGTCGACGACGGCGCCGCCGAACGGGTTGGTGAGGCGGGCGATCGGAGCGGCCTGTTCCGCTTCCGCGGCCGTTGCGGTCACCGTAAAATTGACGTATTTCTCGAGGTTCGTATTGCCGCCGTTGTCCTGCCACGCGGCGGCGTTGAAGCGCAGGATGTAGTGTTCCGGCTGGTCTGCACCCGGGTCGAACGTGCCGTCGAACGTAAATCGGTATGTGTTCTCAAACACGCGGTCGACGCTCGTGATCGCGATCCCCGACGCAGTCTGGTCGCCCTTGAGCAACGCAATCGCACCCGCTTCGATGCTGCCGTGATTCAGACCGAGCCGGTTCGTGTCGAGGAACACCACCTCGAAGTAACCGCGCTCGTTCAGTGTGTTCGCGTCGATGGCGGAACCGGGCGCCGGGAAGGCGAGTTCAGCGTTCAACGGCCGCGCCGCCGGCTGCAATCCGTCCAGGAATTCTTCGGGAATCGTGAGATCAACGCCGAAGATGGCGACGTCGTTAAACCGGAAGTCGCGGAGCCGGAACCCTTCCGGGCCGGAAATCTGGAAGCTCGCATCGCCGCTCACCGAGAACAGCTCGTCGCTGCCGTCAATGATGCTCAGGTCTGCCTCGCGGATGTCGAGGTCGACCCGGCCACCCGGCAGTTGCCGGACCTCGAGGGTCCCCTCGAGTTCGAAATAGTCCGGGTAACCGAACGAGACGGTGCCGCCGAACGCGAGCAGCTCGTCTGCGCCGAGGTCAATGGCCAGGTCATCTCCGTCCAGCACCGGGACGGTTCGATCGACCGCCTCACCCGTGCGGTTCATCTTCAAGGTGAACTCCGGATCCCCGATGAAGCCGAGTCCGTCCAGACCCGCGAAGGAGACAGTTCCGGTGCCCTCGAACGCGAAGGTGCCTTCGCCGGTGAGGACCACGGCACCGAGGTTGAGGTCGCTGACGAGCAGCCCGACCGCGTTTGTGTTCACGGTGCCGCCGGCGAGCCGATACGGCCCGGCCCCGAAGAACGCCTCCACGTCGGTCGCCGCGATCAGCAGATCGTCGCCCGCGACCGTGACCGTGAGATCGCCCCGAAGTTCGACGACATCGGCCACTGAAAACGCGATGTGCTGCCCGGCGAACTGGATGAAGGCGGTGCCTCCGTCCGAGACGTCTCCGTCGGCCACCTCGTCGCCGGAGAACGCCAGGCTGACCGTCTCCCCGGCCAACTCGAAAGATTGGTCGATCGCGGCCTGGAACTCGTTGATCCGCACTGTGAGCACGCTTTCCAGCACGAGTCCGTCAACGCCGACCAGGTGTACCTGCCCGGAGATGAATCCGGCCTTTAGGTCCCCGTCGGTGTAGAATACGCCCTGCCCGTCCGTCAGTTCCAATCCCGTTCCTGAACCGGTATCGCCGATGAAGATACGGACATTGTTCGCGACGATCACCGTGATTTCGTCTCCGTTCTGCGTCGCAGTGCTGAAGCTGAATTCGCCTTCGACCTCGATTCCCGGGAAACTGATGTCGATCGCCACCGTCACGACCACCCGGATGTAGGTCCCGTCATCGAGACTGACCGAACCGAAGCTCCCGGAAACCTCCAGCGCATCCGTAAAGTTCTTGAACTCCAGGGTCAGGCTCGTGCCGTCAAGCCCCGGGAGTGGATCATCGACCTCGAAATTCAACGATCCGGCGGTGCCGTCCGGCGTCAACACCAGGAGCCCGCTCGCCCCGGCGATCTCGGTGGACTCCTCGGGGAAATCGATGCCCGACACGTCGTTGATCGCGACGTCGGAGGCGGTGACGACCACGATCCGGTCGCCGTTGTCCTGGATGCCCTGTTCGAACGCAAACCGCCCCTCCATTGTTACATCGAGCACCGTCAGCATGAGCGGGTTTGCCTCAACGCGCAGGTACGGTCCAACGGGAAGGCTCAGGGTGTGTGTTTCGCCGGCGATCGCGAACGTCTCTTCAACCGCCGAGGGCATCGTGTTCATCGCGAGCGTCACGGTGGTACCGCTTGTATCGATGCCGAGATCGAGTCCCTCGAAGAGCGAGATCTCTACGGTCAATTCTCCGGCGATCCCGGCGTCCGTCAGGAGGAGTCCGCCCTCTCCTCCGGTGATCGAGACGTAATCGACGCTCCCGTCGCCGAGCGCCATTTCAAAGCCGGTCACCCCGGCCTTGATCACGGGCGTTCCGCCCTGCGTCAGCCCGCGCTGGAATGTGAAGGTTCCGGAGGCCGAGAACAACCCGCCAAGGTTGAACGCGAACCCGGCGACAACCACACCGAGGAAGGGCAGCTCGACCGTTCCCTCCTCTGTCGTGATGTCGGCACTAAGGGTGCCCATCGTTCCCGCGTCCGCATCGAACCACGGGATCGCGAGGGTCTCGGGATCGGCAGCGAAATCCGTGCCGGTGTTGTTGTACTGCACCCGTACCGACTCAGCGGATACGTTGGCAAAGCCGCCCCCGGAGAGCTGCAATTCCCCGCCGGCGTCGAGTGTAAACCGGCCCTGCTCGGTGACCAGCATTGCGAGGGTGGCATTGGTCACCCCGACGTGGAAGTCGCCCAGCTGCAGCCCGGCCGAAACGTTCTCGGCCAGCAGGTGGAGTTCGTTGCCGGATTGCTGGATTCCGAACCGGCCCGACACCGCAATGAAGTCCGCGATCGCCACCTCAAGCTGCCCGCTGATCGCGAGGAACTCGTGGAGGTCGTCCGCGGTGTAGTCGATCGCCGTGTCGCCGACCGTGACGTCGACCTCGGACCCGGTTGTATTCACCTGCAGCGTGAACGCCGCCGCGGAAAGGGTCAGCCCGGCCAGAGGCGTGACGCCGTCGGCCTCGGTCAGGGCGATCGCCCCGATCGTCAAATTCGCGGCGAGGCCGTCCTCGTTAAGGACCATGGCGCCGTTGATCTGATCCATGCCGAGTCGCACACCGGGTGTGTCCCCGACTGCGAGCGCGGTCGAAGCGTCGCTCACAAAGACCTTGAAGATCTCCTGCGCGTTGACCGTCGCCTTCTCAAATCCAAATGTTCCGGCGAGTTCAAGTGCCACCCCGCCCGCATTGACGTCGAGGGTCAGGTCCGCCGACAGGGCGACGAAGGCGTGCCGAGCCTCGTCCGTAAAGTCGAATGCGATACCGTCCACGACCGCTTCGACGGCCTCGCCCATGTTGTTGAACTCGAGGAGGGCGTTGTCGCCCGAGGCGATCGTATTCGGCCCGCGGGTCAGCGTGACGGTTTCGACGGTCAGTTGTCCGGCCATTCCGGCGTCGGTCATCAGCAGGGCACCGTCGATGCCGTCTGCGGCGAGGGTTACGGAGCCGACGCTCATGGCAGTCGACCCGTTCCGAATCGACGTCTGAACGACCGTTTCCTCCTCATCGTTGACGGTGCGGTTGACCTGCTGGAATCCAATCTTACCCGCGAGCGCCACTTCGCCCACACCGGCCACCGTCACGGTCAGGGTAATTGTCCCCGCGAAGGAGAAGAAGCTGTGCCGGTCGGCGCTACTGTAGTCGAACTCGGTGCCGAGCACGTCGGCCTCCATTCCGATCCCGGTGGTGTTGAGTTCCAGGACGGCGTCGGAGGCCGTCATTCCGACAAACCCGTCCAAGCCTTCAACGGCCAGCCCGGCGACCGACAGTTTCCCGGCGACCCCGTCGCCCGTCACGAGCATCGCGCCGTCGATCCCGCTCGCGGTGATCGTGAGTCCCTCCGCTCCGCCGATATTCAGTTCCGCGCTGCCGCCCTCGACCCCCAGGGTGAGCACGTCGGTCGGGGCGTCGTTCAGAGCTACGGTTGTCCGTTCGATGGCAAAGGTTCCGCCGAGTTCGACCTCACCCGCGCCGTCCGGGAGCACCACGGCGACGCCGATATCGCCGTCGACCCGTGCCAGTACGCGGTCGAAGTCGAGCGCAATTCCGCCCCCGGGAAGCGTTAGCGACCCGCCGAAACTGGCCGCGAAATCGATCGCCCCGTTCGTGCCGGCGTTCAGCTGCACCGTGATATTTTCGATGTCGAGAACGAGCGACGCGGGCAGACCCACGAGATCGACCGTTGCCGCTTCAGCGCGCAGCGCGTAGTAGAGATTCAGGTCCTCCGGATCGGTCGGCATGAAGACGGCGAGCCCGAAGCTTGCGCCGTTCACGGAGACACCGATCGCATCCGGGTTATCGGCCGGGCCGTTCACACCGGCGAAAACGTCCAGGCTCTCTGCGACAAGGTAGAGGGAGGTGACCTCCTTGGTTCCTCCGTCGGCGGCCAGGGTTACGGTTTCCGTTTCGCCCTGCTGGATCGCGAGCCGGCCGGTGGCGAAAACAAAACCGCCAATCGCCAGCTCGGCGTCTCCGGAGAGCGCCACGACACCCTGCTCAAAGTCGAACACCACCGTCACCGGTTCCTCCGGTTCCGGCGTCGCGCCCTCGCCATTCTCCGGTTCATCGACCGGCGCGGTGAGCGTCAACGGTGTATCGAACGCATTCGCCCAGTTGAGCGGCTCCGCGCCGCCGAACGCGGTGTTCACGGCGAGTTCGATATCGGAGAACGCGACCGTTGCGAAGGATTCCACCCCGAGGAACTGCGCACTCGCCATGCTCGCTTTGAGTGCAAGCCAACCCTCCCCGGCGTGCACGGTGTCGTCCAGGTCCGGCATCAGGAGGGCGAGACCGAGGGTGGCATCGTGGACCTCGATTCCGATACCCGGGTCGGGCGGGTCAAAATCGGGATCGTCGAGTTCCTCCTGCGTGAGCGGCACGTACAGGCCGTCGGTGGGAATCCCGACAAACAGACTGGCATCGGTTACCAAGAGAGTGAGCAACCGGCCCCCTTCCAGAGTGGATTGATCGGCCAGCGTGGCGTCTACCGTGTCCTTCGCCATTGTGAACTGTCCGGCGGCGATCACAAACCCGGCGAGGTCGAGACGGATGTCGCCGCCGACGGTGAGGGTTTCCTCTTCGAGGTCGATCACGACCGGTGCGGAGACCCCGTTCTCCTCTTCGACTTGCGGCGCGGCGGCGCTCACCCAATCGGTTCCGACCTCCCCGAATACGCCGTTGCCGTCGAGGTCGAGCGCGCTCGTCCAATTCAGCGCCTCGGCATCTTCGCCGTTCTTCGCGCCACGGGCCTGGTTCAGGGTGACGGTCACCTCGCGCAACGTCGCCTCGAGCCCGTCGACTCCTACGAGGTCGGCCCGCTCGATCGACGCCTTGAGCGCAGCCCATATCCGCTCGTCTCCGCCTGCAACGTCCTCCGAACCCGGTCGCAGCAGTGCCAGGGCGAATGCCCCGTTTTCTACTTCGACGCCGACACCGTCGCTGCCGGCTTTGCCGGGATTCGCCGGATCCCCGTTCACCCCGACGAAGACGTCGGCGTCGTAAACGAATACGGTCAGGAGCGAGGCGCCCTCGAGGATAACCGGATCGGCCTCGGTCTCCTCGTCACCCTCCATGAGCAGCACGTCCGCCGGCTGCTGGCCGACGGCGAACGACCCTGTTGCACTGACAAATCCGAGCACGTTCAGCGTGACGGTGCCGGTCACCTCAAACAAGGCCCCGGCCAGGGCAATCCCCTCGACGGAGTCGCCGAATGCCCCGTCGCGGTCGATGTCGAGATCGGCGGTCCAGTCGAGCGCTTCCGCCGCGTCCTCGCCCTTGAATCCGCCGGCCTGGTTGATGGAAATGGTAAGCCCGGTGATCGCGGCTTCGAGATCGAACTCGGACTGGATAAAGCTCGCACTGCCGAGCGACGCCTCAACCGCCAGCCATTCCCGCGCATCCCCGAGATCGACGTCAGTCTGCCCCGGGCGCACCAGTGCGAACGCGAGGTTGGCGTCGACCACCTCGAATCCGAGTCCGGAGTCGCCGGCCGTGCCGGCGTTGTCCGGATCGCCTCCAATCCCGAGGAAGACGTTCGCTTCCGTCAGGTGCAATGTGACCAGCAGTGCGTCTTCGAGGGTTTCAGAATCCGGGAGCGACACGTTCACCGTTTGCCGCTCAAATGCGAAGGAGGCAGTCACGGTGGCAAATCCGAACAGGTTTGCGGTCAGGGTGCCGGTCACCTCCACCATTGGGTCTACAAACCCGATCTCCACGGGGCCTTCGCCTGTCCCGACGGCGAGAGCACCGCCATCCGAATCATAGGTCGCCGCAAAGTTGATCGCCAGCCCCTCGGGGCCGCTGTTGACCGCGATCTGGAGCGGGTTGACCGCGATTGCAAAGTCACCCGGCCATCCGACCGTCCCGACGGTCTCGGCGTCGGCGGAGAACGCGACGAACCGATCCTCGCCGGGGACATCCGATTCAAATACCGCAAGCCCGAAGCGCACGCCGGTCGCCTCAAACCCAATGGCACCGGGGGCCTCCTCGGGTCCATTCGCCCCGACGAACAGGCTCGCGTCGGTCGCTCCGACCGTCAGGAGGGATCCCTCCCTCGAGGAACCATCGGAGAGCGTGACCTCCTGGTCGGTCTCGCCGAATGCAACCTCGACTCCCTGAACCCGCAGAAAGACAAACTCGGCGATCACCATCTCAAAGAGCGCGACCTCAACGGAGAAGCTCCCCTCCTCGACGTTCACGGCGACGCGAACCGCGGGCTCCCCGGGCTCGTCCGGATCGGCGCTCAGTTCGGCGGTGGCGACGCCGCCCAAGTCGAGGCTGCCGTCTCCCGCCTCGAGGGCGATGGTTCCGGTCACCAGCGGATCCTCCCCGATCGCGATCGCGAAATCGGTCACCCGCAGCAAGACATCATTCAGCGCAAAGAAGTCACCCAGTTCGATACTCGGGACCGGTCCAATCTCAATGGAATCGATTTCCAGGCCGGTCCGCGTGATCCTGAACGCTTCGATCGTCGCATCATACCCTTCCGGCAACAGCCCGGAGGTGACCGTGGCGTCATCGATCTCAACGATTGTCTCCTGACCCGGCCGCAGCTTCACGCCGCTCGCGCTGATCGTCAGCGCCTCCCCGATCGGCAGGTCGAACTCCGGTATGTCCAGGT
>SLNJ01000051.1 GCA_007133065.1 Opitutales bacterium | reverse complement strand
GGTGGGAGGATTTGGATGAAGACATCACTGTCCCCGGCGTCGTTGCCGGACGCTTCGAACTGCCCCCCGAACCAGACGAGGGAGGCAATTCCGAGTAGCGCTGCCGCGCTACTCTCCATGCAGCCACTTCACGTTGGGCAGAAGAAGAATGAAATTATTGGTATGGGATTTTGATGGAACGCTCGCCTACCGGGACCGTGGTTGGTCGGGCACCTTCTCGGAAGTGCTGGCCGATCATGCACCTGATTTTCGCGTTACCCGGGAAGAACTATCCTCCGCGCTTCAAGAAGGATTTCCCTGGCACACTCCTGACCTCTCCCATGAGCATATTTGCGGCGCAGATGAGTGGTGGGCCTGGATGCAGCCTGTTTTCAAAAGAGCGTTCGTAAAGATTGGAGTAGATCCGATACTTGCGAATCAGCTTGCCGGACGAGTCCGTCACCGATTTTGCTCGATTGATTCCTGGAGTCTATATCCCGATACCCTTTCATCCTTGCGAAGAGCTTCAGCGCAGGGATGGAAGAGCATCGTTCTCTCGAATCATGTTCCGGAGCTTCCTCAGATCGTTGAAGCCCTCGGACTGCAGGGATTCTTTATCCGAATCACGAACTCAGCGGATACCGGCTTTGAGAAGCCAAATCCAAAGGCATATGAATCAGCGGTCGAAGGTATCGACGGAATTGAGGATATTTGGATGATTGGTGATTCGCTTTCCGCCGACTTCGAAGGTCCGCGAAAGGCGGGGTGGAAGGCGATTTTGGTTCGTCAACAAGCCTCCGTTTCTCCAGCGTTCGACACGCTTGACGAAGCCGTCACCTTCCTGAATCAACCGCCCAATCGGGTAGCGGGGAGCATTACGCCCCCCGCCCCCACACCACCGGCCATACGGGTCCGTAGCACGGCGGTTCCGAAGGATCAGTGACCAGAGTTCAGATTTGAGCCTTTTCTCCGTATTTGAAGCGAACCCAGAGATCGCGCATGGAGGGCACACCTTGTTGTCGCAAGTACCTTAATGGCCGGGAAGTGAACCGATGACAAACGACTTCTATTGTGATGAAGCTTTGAGCGGGAGAACGCCCGTCAAGATCGTGAGAGAGACGGGCGACGTGCCGGCGTTTCACCATGCGCGGTTTCGGTGAAGATGCGGAGGCCGCAGGCAACGCAATTCAAGACGCTGCGAACTGAGTTCCGCCGTTAACCGAAATTCGCCAACGCCCGGTCGGGTCAGCTGTGTCGATCCGCACCGCGTCGGTGCCCTTCAGGGTCTCAGCGCGTTTCCGGGTCTCGCCCGCATGCTTCGAAGCGGTGATGACCGAGCGCTGTGGACGTCCTTCCATTGGGCAACGAGGGGCGTACGATTGGAATGGAAAGCTACAAGAAACAGTGGGAGGCGCTGCACGCTGTGATTCGAATGGACGTCCTGCAGATCGGCCTCAAACGACACGCAAAATCCCCCGAATCGCGATAAACAGTGGATCTTCGGTAGCCCTGGGCACCCCCTGAAATTCCGCTTGTCTTGCAAGAGAAAGCAGAGGACGGTGGAGGGATTAATGCGAAGGACCTTAATCGCAACAGGACAGGCGACGGTGACCCTCGCTCTTCTTGCATGGATTTTCTCGGATGGGGAGGTGCGCGCGGGGGTCGCCCGCGCGCTGGCTGAATCCCATGCGGGCTGGATGGCACTGGCGGTTGCCTCCGCGGGTGTGTGTGTGTTTACCGGTGCGTTGCGCTGGCTGATTTTTCTGCGAATGCAAGGGTTTGCCATCCGTTTTCCCAAGGTGACCGCGATTTTTTTGGTGGGCGGATTTTTCAATCTCTTTCTATTCGGTTCGCTGGGCGGAGATGCGGCCAAAGTCGTGTGCGTGGGCCGTGAATGCCCTGGACGCCATACGGCAGCCATCCTGAGCATTATGATGGATCATATGAGCGGACTGGTGGCGTTGCTGGGCATGGCGGTGTGTTTTACCTTTTTGCGGTACGACCTTTTCCTGGCCACTCCTCTGGCGGCGGGCATGCTGGGAATCCTGGTTCTCTTGCTGGGAGTCTCTATCGGGGGAATTGCGATATGCCTGGTTCTGGCAAGGTGGGGCCTGGCGGATCGCCTGCCCATGCCGGCGGTGGTGCGGGCCAGGATGGCGGAGGTTGAATTGGCTTTCAACGCCCTGGGTCAACAATGGCCGCGGACGCTGTTGGCTGTCGGCGTCTCCGTTATGGTGATGTTTTCGCATTTTCTGACCTTTTACTGCAGCAGTCGCGCGGTGGAGGGCCGTTCCTCGCTGGTGGAAATCCTCACGGTGATGCCGGTGGTGGATGTGATGGCGGGTTTGCCGGTTTCCATCTCTGGACTGGGGGTCCGGGAAAAGAGTTTTGAAGAACTCCTGGGGGTGATCGGGGGCGTGCCGGTGGAAACCGCCATCCTCATTTCACTGGGCGGGTTCGCGGCCTCACTGGTTTGGAGCCTTGCCGGAGGCGTCGTTTTTTGCTTTTATCGTCCCTCCGGGCGCCGAATCCGACTCCGCGATGTCCGCACTGAAATGCCTTCAGGCGGATCCTGATATGACCGAATCTTCTCCAGACGCCCGGGTGATTGAAAAAATCGCCGGATTTTTCCAGGACTCACGCTGGCTGCAGGGTTATGTGCGCGGGAAGTTGCGCGCCGACCCCGCCTATCGCGCCGTCTTGACCGAATTGCGGCGGCGTCCCCAGCCGGTGCTGGATATTGGCTGCGGATTGGGATTGCTTTCGTTTTACCTGCGTGAGCATGGGTTTGCCGAGCCAATTCTGGGCGTGGACCTCGACGGCTCCAAGATCGGGCGGGCGGCGGCAATCGCCGCCCGCGAATATGAGGGACTGCGGTTTTCCGTTTGTGACGCCCGGGAGGTTTCGCCCGATTTTAGTGCCGTGGTCATGCTGGATGTGTTGCATTATCTGGAGGATGACAGCCGTCGGCGATTGCTGGAGGCCATTGCAGCCAAGGCATCCCCAGGCGGCTTGGTTCTCATTCGCAACGCGACGAAGGACCGTAGCCTGCGGTATGCGCTCACCTACCTGGAAGAGTTGTTTGTCCGGGCCATCGGCTGGATTCCGGGAGGCGGCATCATCAATTTCCCCACCCCGGACGCCGTGGCTTCGGCGTTTCGCCATGGCGGGTTTGCCGAGGAGATCCGCCCGCTCTGGGGCCGAACTCCCTTTAGCAGCCATTATTTTGTCTTCAGGCGAATTGGCGGGGATTCGGAATAACGCAACGGTACCCTCGCTTGGAAAGACCGGCCAGGACCATATCCAGCGCAGCCACCGATTCGGGCCGGCGTTCGGGATGCATTAGAATGATCGCGCCGGGCCGCACCTGCCGCAGCACTCGCTCGGCAATGACTTCGGGGGATCCGAATTTGGCATCGATCCCGCGCACGCTCCAGCCGATGAGGCGGAGGGAACGCGCTGCCACCACGGAACCCGTCGCCGGACTCGCCATCCCGACCGGCGCCCGGAAAAGCGCCGGCTTTTCCCCGGTTGCCTGCTCAATAACCCGTGTGCAGCGGTCCACATCCCGTCCCAGCCACCAACGGGGTCTGCACCAGCAGGTTCGGTAGGGATGCGAATGGGTGTGATTTCCCAAACCGTGTCCGGCCTCGGTCATGGCCCGCAACAGCTCTGGATTATGGTCCGCTTCCCGTCCAATGACAAAAAAGGTTGCCCGTGCATCGTGCCGGGCGAGGACTTCCATTGTCTGAACGGTGAACCGGGGATGCGGGCCATCATCCAGCGTGAGCCAAACTTCCTTTCCCGATGGGGAAAACCGCCTCACCACAGGAGCAAACCATCCGCTGCACGACCACACGGTTCCCGCCAGTATGGATAAATGCGCCAGAAAAACGGACAGCCCCAGAAACAAGCGCTCCGACAAGGAAAGCCGCGGCCACAGCGCGACGAGCAACCCCAGCAGGACTATTGTGGCGAGGGTCAGGCACCGTCCGGCGGCCGGTCTCAAGGAACCGGGAATGGACTTCATCGCCGTCATTGCGTTAAACTTCTCCCGGTGCCTTCTCCAGCCGGCATACGATAAAGATTTCCCCGACATCGTCCATGTCGATCATGTCGTTCTGGAATACCATGGGCTTTTGGCAGCGCAGGCCGAGGGGCATGATCAGATGATTGTAAATCCACAAAGCTCGTTTCGGATGCTTCCGCAGCTGGAGCATGCCCCAGTTTACCAATCGCGAAGATTCCGGTTTCATGCCGTAGCGCGCGCTCCGCATCACGGTCAGGAGGTGATCCGCCAGCAACCCCCGGAGTTGCGTCGGCTCGTAGCGGCGGCAGTGCCCCACCAAATCGTCGAACGATGTCCAGTGGCCCGGGTGGAGCGGCACCGACAAGAGCAGCGTCGCCCCCGGCCTGGCCACGCGGCACAACTCATCGAGTGCACCGGCGTCATCCTCGACGTGCTCGATGATGTCGAGGGCGCACACCAGGTCGAAGAAATCGTTGAGATAGGGCAGGCGGGTGATCGATGCCGTCTCGACATGTCCGCCCGCGGAAGCGAGCTTCGCCAGCGCCGGTTCGCTGATGTCCGCAAAGTGCGTGCCGGGCACGGGCAGACGCGGCCGCAGACCGGGACCGACCTCCAGACGCCGCGGCGCCGCCTCCGCCAACTCCTTTACCAATGGCCAGGTCGTGAAGCGCGCGGGATCGATCAGGAGCATACCCGACCAAAGCGCATCATAGAATTCCTGGTTGACGCGGAAGACGCCGCTTTTGTGGGCTGGGGTTGGCATGGAACGTGGATGCGTTTTCAAGGCTCCGTTTCGTGAAAAACGGGATCCGGGAATTCTGTTTCCGGACGTCGCCCGCGCCATAAGAGGAGCTGCCGCATACCCTCCCGGCCCGGCACCGAATCCCGGGACGTCGGTTTCCGGGGGTTTTCCGTTTTCGCCAGCGGGGCCCAGTACACAAACTCTTCCGACAGCCACATGGGGGTCAAGCTCTTTCCTGCCGCGAGCCGTGGGACACCGGAGGATCTTCACTCCCAGTGACCAGGTCGAGGGCGTTGGTTTTGCTTTCCACACCTGACAGAATGCGTTATGACCCGGACCAGCAAGGCACCTGAGGTTATGTACCAGGCCTTCCTCAAAACACCATGATACCGTTCCTGCGCTTTGCTCTGGTTGCTCCCCTTTTTCTGCTTCCCGTGCAGGCTGCGGACTTGTCCGAAAGCATGCCGTGGACCTCAAGTTCGGTCACCCTGGAATCCGGAATGCTTTGGCAGGCGGGCTCCGGGACCACCTTATCTTACCGATTGGCGCCGACCCAGTTTTCATGGCGTTCCGTGGAGGCGCTGGGCGTCGGTTTCGAAGGCGGCTCCCGGTTGTTGATCCGCCATCGCTTTACTTTGCTGGGCACGTGGGTGCAGCAGGGGCCGGAATCCGCCTACATTGCCGTGGCCGCTTCCCCATCGGTCGAATGGTGGAACGCCGCCGGGACGTGGGCACTTTACGGAGGTGCCGGCGGTGGTTTTGGCCTGATTGATTCAGGTGCTGTTGAGGGAGGACAAGGGCAGGATTTTACCTTGAACTGGTTTGCCCGTGCCGGCGTGGAACACGTCCTTTCCCGGGATATTTCGCTTACCGCCGGCGCGATGTTTCTGCATTTGTCGAATGGAGGCCAGACGGATCCGAATCCGGGCATTGACGCGGTCGGGTTCACCCTGGGGCTTTCGATGGGGTTTTAGCCGGTAATGAAGGCAAATGAAATAAGCCCACCAATAACAGGACAGGGAAGAACGTGGTTTTCCGGTATGTCGCTTTGTTCCCGCCCCCCCTTTGCGGTGAAGAAAATGGAACCGCCTGCTCGCCCCGCTCGGTCAAGAGCGCAAGGACGCGAAGAGAGCGCAGGATTTGGGTGGTTGACGCGCTACGCTTGCAAAGCCAGCCATTTGAGGTTAATTTACTGGATCAGAAAGTGCGCTTATTCTCCGGTCGTCTCGGATGGTTGAGGGCCAATATATGTTAGGGAAGGCGATTCAACCGCATGGCGTTTAAAATCATCCATGGCAGCAATGGTTCGGCAATTGATATTCATGCTGATGCCATAGAACTCTCCCTGGCGAGTCCCGTCCTCCGGGGAGCCGGCACGGAGTATCTTTTTGCGGGGGATCTCAATCTGGAGCAAGGGGCCGATGGACTGATTCTTGGCCATGCCGGCGAGCTTCTCTTTTTCGCTCAGGTAATTCCCCGGCAAGGGGACTTGAAGATGCAAACGAGGAAAGTCTACCAACAAGTACTCGAACACATCGGCCATTTCCTGATCCTGAGAATATGGAATTATATCCCCGCCATCAACGCGATGGAAGGGGGAGTCGAGCGCTATCGGGCTTTTTGCGTTGGCCGTGCAGAGGCCTTTGGAACTCATTTTCAGACGAATGCCATGGAACCCAGTTATCCGGCCGGTTCGGCGGTGGGCATACCGGACGATTCCATGGTCATTTTTGGAGTGGCCTGTCGCGGGAAAGAGAAAGCGCGCTTTTTTGAGAATTCCCGCCAGATTCCCGCCTATCAATATCCGGCCCGCTACGGTCCAAGACCCCCTTCTTTTTCGCGGGCCAGTCTATTTGTCGGAGAGGAGAGCCAGGCGGTTTACATTTCCGGAACGGCCTCGGTGATTGGCCATGAAACGCACGACCCTCTGCAAGTCGATAAGCAATTGCAGACGACATACTCCTTATTGGAATCGCTTTTTGGCGGGTTGAACCGCGAATCGGCGGGATCGCTTCCTTCGGATTGGATACAGCGGGCCAATGGGCGGCTCTACTTGCGCCGTGCCTCGGACGCCACGGTGGCCGAAGCCTGGCTGCGAAAGCATTTCCCCTTAGCCGAAGGGAGTTGGCGAATTGTCGAAGCGGATCTCTGTCGGTCAGACCTGGTGGCGGAAATGGAACTATCCTTTCATCCGGTTGCACAATCGATCACCAGAGCATTCTCCTTTCATGCCTGAGATACCGTCAGCAGACGCTGATGTTGTTGTGATGGGCGGCGGCCCGGCAGGGTCAACGGCCGCCGCGCTTTTGGCACAAACGGGGCGCTCGGTCTGTCTGGTTGAGCAGGCCCGTTTCCCCCGCTTTCACATTGGCGAGTCCCTGCTCCCGGCGGGGAATGCCATTCTCAAAACCCTCGGGATCTGGCCCGATTTGGAGAAATACGGGTTCTTGAAAAAATGGGGAGCGGAGTTCACGTACGGCGATGGCAGCTCCAGGGTTAAAATAAACTTCAAAGAGGGCCTGATCCCCGGTGAACCGCATGCCTATCAGGTTGAACGGGCGCAATTTGACGAGCTTTTGCTGAAAAAAGCCGAAAGCCATGGGACCGCACTGCGGCGGAATCAACGGGTGATCAAGGTTCGGGAAGAGGAACGGGGGTGGACGGTGACGATTCGGGGTGAGGACGGAAAGGAGTCTCTTTTGCGGACCAACTGGCTGCTCGACGCCTCGGGACGGACCCGCATTTTGGCCCGCCACCTCAAGGTATCCAAGGATGGGGTGGCACTGCCCAACCGTGTGGCGGTCTTCAATCACTTTACCGGAATCCCCCGCCAGCCGGGTCCGGAGGGCAATAACATCATCGTCGTGCGAATTGAAAAAGGCTGGTTCTGGATCATCCCGATTGATGAAGAACGGACTTCGGTTGGCCTGGTCAAAGTTATCGAAAAAGGAAAGGAATCCGCCGGGGAGGCCATGTTTCAATCCGAGGTCTTTCGTTCCCCCTATCTTTCAAAACTCATGGCCGGAGCCCAACCGACGCAGCCCGATTTCCGGGTTGAAGGGGACTACTCCTACATCAATCAACGGATGGCCGGGCGCAATCATCTCATGCTCGGAGATGCCGCCGGTTTCCTGGATCCGGTTTTTTCCTCCGGGGTCTATCTCGCCATGTTTTCCGCCAAAGCCGCGACCGATGCGATCCTTGGCCAGGCGGGCGCCCGGGGGTATTTGACCGGGCGGGAGCAACGGGCTTATGAAACTCAGATACGCAAACGCATGTCCTCCTGGTTGGGCATGATCCAGGTGTTCTATCACGAGCGCGACTTTTCCATTTTCATGTCGCCAACCAAACGCTTTGATATGTTCAGCGCCGTCAATTCAGTGGTTGCGGGTTACCCCGCCAAGCGATTTTCCCTGCGCTGGCGTTATGCCCTCTTTCTTCTCGCCTGCCGGGTCAACCGCTTTTTCCCCCTGGTTGCTCCAGTGGAGTTGACGCCGTCTCCAAAACAATAAGCACGGTGGCTACCCCCCGTAAACCAGGGAGAATTCCCGGGAGTTTGAAGATTGCCTGAGGTGGTGGAATTTGAATTAGTTGCAGGTACTTCCAATATTTCAGGAAACCTATGAAAGATCCCAACTTACCCCGCTTAAAAGAGATTGTCGTCGAGGCCCTCCAACTCGATGATGTGAGTGTTGCTGATCTTGCCGATGATGAGCCATTGATGGGGTCGAAGATCGGGTTGGATTCCATTGACGCGCTGGAATTGGTGGTTCAGGTAGAGAAAGAATTTGGCATGAAAATCAAGAGCAGTGAAGCCGCTCGCGAGGCGCTTCAATCAATCGAAAGCCTGGCTCGTTATATTCGCGAAAATTCTCCGGATGCCGGTAAATAACCCGGGGCACGGCAAGGAAAAGAACTCAGCGCCTGCCCGAAAAGAATGGCCCCACAACAAGCAGGAGCGGTTTATCTGGCCGCTTGCCAATGTACCACCCCGCTCGGATCGGCCCGGGAATCGTGGCGGGCTCTCTGCGACGGCACCATCGCTCTTAAGCCGGTGCCGGTGGAGGGAATCGACGGCGACCCGGTTTTACCGCTCAGTCTCTTATCCCCCCTGGATGCCGCCCTTCCCCCGCGCTGGTTGGAGCCATGTCGTCAACTGGTGGCGGACATGCCCGAACGCCCATGGGGTGAACCCAAGTACCCGGTTCTGATCAGCAGCAGCAATTTCGGCATCGAACAATTGCTCGCGTTTTACCGTGGTGGTCCCGCGGGGTTGCAAGCCTACTCGACTCCTGGAACGGCTGTGGCGGCCATTGCCAAAGCCTGCGGATTCGGGCCGGATTGCACGGTCATCTCCAACGCTTGCGTGTCGGCCCAACTCGCCCTGCACGAGGGCGGGGTGCTTCTTGGTACGGGTCTGGCCGAGGAAGTTCTGATTCTGAGTTTTGATTTTGTCAGCCCCTTTGTGGCGGGCGGATTCGCGGCACTGAAGATTTTGAATGGGGACTTCCCCCGCCCCTACACGGATGAAGAAACCGGGGCCATTGGCCTGGGGGATGGTCTGGGGTGTGCCGTCCTGAGCCGGGAGAGATCCGACTTCAGGATTGCGGGCTCCGCCGCCCACCAGGAATCCTACCACATGACCGCCAATGCTCCGGACGGAAGTGGGTTTTTAGCCGTGAGTGAGCGTCTGAAGCCATTTTGCCGCGGTCAGAGGATTTGGATAAAGGGCCACGGCACCGGTACGCTGGATGCCGGAAAGTTGGAGGCCCAAACTCTGGCGTCCGCTTTTCCGGGCAGCCCTCTGGTCTCCTGGAAGGGATCCCTCGGGCACACCCTCGGCAGTTGCGGGTTGATTGAGATGGCCATTGCGATTGAAGCCATCTGCCAGGGGAGATCACCCGGCACGCCTGGATCGCCTTCCCCCTTTTTTGCGGACAACGTGGCCTCCCGGGACTTTGCCCTCGATGAATTTGATGGGGTGGCTCTTTTTTCCAGTGCTTTTGGCGGTGCGCACATGGTAACCCTGATCGAAAATGATGGAGCGTAGGATCACGGCGGCCTCTGTTTACGGCCCGGTTTCGGCCATATCTCCCGAGGAGCGCAAAGCGATGCGTTCCCGGCTTCCCCGGAACGCTTCCCGTCGGTTGACCGATATTTCCCTGGCTATCGCCGAGGTGTTGAAAAACGTCGAAATAGCCTCCGGGGACGATCTTGTTTTTGCCAGCAGTTGGGGGGCGGCGACGAGTCTGGAGACCTATTTGGCCAGCTTCCCGAATCCCAGCCCGGCCAGCTTTCAAAGTTCCGTCCACGCCGGGGCTCTCGAAGCGGTTCTCGTTGCCCGCCAACAGCCCCTGCGTCGCCTCCAGTCGCTCGCCAACCTGCCGGAGACGCTCATTCCCGCAAGCCTCCGGGCGGGGCTCTTCAGTTGCGCCGCGATTGTTCACCTCATCTTCGCGGAGGAATACAACCCCTGGCTGGGCGAGCGCGGACTCTGCGGCGACTCTACCTATGCCTGCCACCTGCGCCTGGAAAAAGATACGGAAGGGGAGGCCCTGGGCAAGATGAGCTATTCCCGGATGGAAACGCAGGCCGCGCCATCACCGTCCCCCGTGCTACCGGAAGACTTTTGTGCAAAAGTGAGCCGGCGGGAATCCCTGCGGTTCAGATATCCTGTTTTCGGAGAATTTTCACTGGTATGGACGTAAATGGAAAAGAGCCCCGAAATCCGGGTCCTTCCTGGTCCTTTGCTTTGTTTCGCTTTGGGGTGCGTGTGTTGCCTCTTTCACTCCAATATGCGGGAGGGTGGATCGGCGCCTCGGTTGCCTATTGGCGCATGCCTGCACAGCGCAACCATTCCCGCGCTTACCTGGAGGCCATCCTTCAACGTCCCCCGCTCAGGCGCGAGGTATGGAAACATTTTTATACGTTTACGTTGTACCTGATCGCCAAAGTCCGGGCCGGGGTGGGCAAGCCGGTGGAGTTGGTGTGCGAAGGCAGCGATCGCGAGCACGCGGAAATTCTCTTTGGCAACGATCCCATGTTGCTGGGAACCTTCCATGTAGGCGCTTCCGACCTTCTCGGTTTTCATATTGGAGAGACTGGACGCCGGGTCTGCATGGTCCGTATGCGGGTTGGCAACTCGGGTGACCTTGATGCCCTCGCTCATTCTCTCGGGGATGCCGTTCGCTTTATCTGGGTAAATGATCCCGGACAGTTGCTGCTGTCTTTGGGCGAGGCCCTGCGGTCGTCCGACACCATTGCGATGCAGTGTGACCGCATTGATCATACCGGGCGGAAAGAAGTATTTGATTTCCTCGGGAAACCACGCATTTTCCGGACCTCAATCTATCGCCTCGCCTGGTTGTTTAAACGAAAAGTAATCTTCTGTGTGGCGGTGCGGGATAAAGGAATACATCGCTTCCGTATCCGGGTTTATCCCGCGTTTGATGGCAGTGGCCTGGATAAAAAGGCCCATCACATGGCCGCCCACCGTCATTTCCAGGGTGTTCTCACCTGGCTGGATGGGCTGTTGAAGGAAAATCCCTACCTCTGGTTTAACTTCCTTCCCCTGAACCCGGAAGTGACCAGCGAGAATGAAGGCGGCAGGCGATGAAAATTCTGGCCTATTACAGCATTCTCAGTCTTCTCGGTCTGTCGCTTTTACTGATTAACCTGATCCTTTATTGCGGTCGGATGCTGATTGGAACCAAGAAGACCCGTTGGTTCATGGAGCCCGCGGTTTATGGCATCATCCACCTGCTCGGTTTTTTGACTCCACTCGGTCGGGTGGGAACCTTTACCTTTGAAGGATTCAGGGGGAATGTTCCGAGCCGTCCCCGGCTTTATGTAGCCAATCATACCGGCCTCCTGGATGCGCCGATGTTGTTTCCTTATCTCCCGGAAGTTATCTGTGTTTTCAAATCCAAACTGGCCAGAAACCCATTCCTGAGCCAAATTCCCTCCACCATTGGCTTCCTGGCAAACAATGAAGGCCTTGAACTGGTTCACGGCCTGATACAGGAGATTGAGAGGGGGAACAGCGTCTTGATCTTTCCCGAAGGCACGCGCACAAAGCAGCCGCCCTTGAATGCCTTCAAGCCCGGTTTTGCCGTCATCGCGATCAAATGCCAGGTGCCCGTGCAGACCGTGTTCATTGACAACCCGACCGGCTTCAGTGGCAAATCCCGCTCCATCGTCCGTCCTCCGCTGGAGATGCCCTTTCGCTACCATTACCGGCTTGGGCCGGAGATCATGCCGCGGCCCGGTGAAAAAGCACGCGAATTTTCCGGGCGCGTGGAAGCGTATTTCCGGGCCGAGCTGACCAGGAGCGTTTTTGCCAGGATGGAGCATACTTCTCCGGCGATTGAAGTGACCGTGGAGAACGGCTATTGTGCGGGGCATTTCCCGGGGAGCCCGCTCGTGCCCGGAGCGGCACAGCTGACCTGGGTTCAGGCCTTCATGGAAAAAATGTATGGCCTGGGTGCGGATCAGTTCACCTTGCGCTCCATGAAATTTCTGCAAGAGCTGACTCCCGGGACGCAGGTCAACATTGCCCTGAAAAAGAATGAGAACCAGGTCACTGCGCAGGTACGGGGGAATGATATCGTGTACTCGACCGCCCGTTTCCAACTCAATGCGCCCGATGTCTCATGAGTTCGAGTGAAACACAAATTGTCATCATTCCCTCCTATAATACGGGAGCGGCTTTGCTTGAGCGGACGCTGCGGGAGGCTCTGGCCCACTGGCCGCGCGTTTGGCTTTTTATTGACGGATCCAACGATGACGGGGTTGCCCAAACGGGATACGGGATACGATACCAGTCAAGGATGAATGAAGGCATCAGCTTCTCCGCAAATAAGTTTACAAAAACAGGCCGGTGCATTATCCTGAGAACAATGAACCGTATCCCCCTCATCCTCTTTTTGGGCATGGTTTTGCTTGTTTCCGGGAATCTTGCCGCCGACGGGGATGACAGGGGAGAAGAAGCCCGGGCCGTTGAACTGCTCGGCTTGCACCTGGCCGCGTTGGGGGAATCGATTTCCGATGCTTCCTGTGTGGCGGTATCCTTCGACGAAAAGAGAGATTTCCCCTTTCGCCGGAGTACCCGGCACTTGAGCGGACAACTGTTGCGGGATCTGGAGCGTGAACGTTTCGCTTTTGACTATAAGAATCCCCGCCGCTTTCAACTCCTCTATAACGATGGGGATGTGTGGCTGGTGCGGGGCAACCGCGACCCGGAACGGGTTCCGGAGGCTGACGACAGTCTGATTCTCTTTGCGGCACTCTTCAACGAAAACGCGGAGGCCCTGTCCAAAGATTGGAGACTGCATGCGGACGAGGGCGAATATCCTGCCCGTTTTCAAATGACGCCGAAGAGTCCCGCGGCAGTCCAGGCCTACCAAAAGGTGGTGCTTGTTTTCTCCGGTAACACGTTGCGGGAAGTGCTGGTCGTTCGGGAAAACAAAGTCGAGCACCACTACACCTTCAATCAACCCGAGCCGATCGACTGCAGGAAACTGGCGGCGATTTTTGAATGAGCACGGGAACCATCAAGCGACCCGTCTGGAAGCCAGTTATCCTGTTTTTCTTTTTCATTGGGCTGCCTTTGCTGGTCCACTGGATGATCGATTCCCTCGAACACTTGTCAGGAGATTTATCCGAGCTAATCCCGCAGGAAGATCATTCCCGCGAGGTCGTTGAAGCACGCGGAAGGGTCCAGGCCCATTTCACGGAGGTGCTCCTCGTCTCGGTCCCGGTGGCCCCGACAGGAGATCAACGGGAAGCGGTGCGAAGGGTTCTGGACCCTTTCAAAGAAACGGGCCGCATTGGCCGGTATTGGATGCGGGGCGAGCCGGTGTACGATGCCGTTTTCGTCGGAGAGGCCGGACAATGGATCTGGCCCCTTTTTTTTCCACGTTGGGTGGACCGGCGTCTTCAGGACTTGGAGATGCCATCTTCCGCGGCGGATTTCAACGAACGCCTCGCCACCATGGCGGCGGAACGCCTGGATGCCTACCTGGACGATCCCGTTGCAGGAGTTGCTGCAGAGTGGATTCCCAGCGATCCGTTGCTGCTTCTTCCCGAGACCCTGGAAACCATGCAAGGCCATGGCGGATGGGTCAGGGAAAATGAAACGGGGGACCTGATCATCTGGATCCCCGCAGGGGCGAACCCTTTCTCCCCAAAGGGACAGAGAGAGCTGACGGCGTTAAGTGAAGAGCTGCGGGAGAGATTTCAAGAAACCTTTCCCGAGTCAGAGATTGCGGTGCAAGGAATTCATCTTCCGGCCATGGAAAGTGAATCCGGAATCCGTGCGGAAGTGGTTCGATTGAACGTCGGTGCCGGAATTCTGGTCTTGTTGATCCTTATCTTCGCCTTTCGAAGTCCCTGCCGGATCGTCATCATCCTGCTCCCGGTGCTGGCTGGAGCGCTTTGGGGGGGAGTGATGACACTCCTGGTCTTTGGCGAAATCCATCTGCTGGCTCTCGCGATCAGTTCGGTTCTCATTGGCGTGGGCATTGACTACAGTCTGCACTTGTTCACCCGTGCTGCGGAAACGCAGAGCCCAGGCATCGCCAATACCTTCGCGGAGATTCGCCGGCCGCTCCTGATTGGTGCCGGATCCTCAGCTCTGGGTTTTGCTTTTTTACTATTCTCCCCCATCACCGCCATCCAGCAGGTCGGCATTCTGCTTCCGGTCGGTGTACTCGTCGCTCTCGCCACCTGCCGCTTGTTGGTTCCCGCGCTCACGGGGAGCGGTGGAGTATTGCCACCGTTCATGCGAATGGCCGCACAATTCAAACTACCTGTCTCCTGGCGTAAGGGGATTCGATGGATTCTCCTGCCGGCTGCCGCCGTTAGTCTCGGCTCATTGTTCCTGTTTCCGCACTACAATGACGATATTGATGCGTTTCAGCTACCTCCGGGCGAAGCGGCCAGGGCTTATGAATCCGCCCGCGAAAGGGTTACCGGTGAGAGTCCGGAGGGCACCCTGTGGATGACCTTTGCGCCATCCACCGAAACCCTTTTTGCCAGGCTGGAGACTGCGATTGAGGCAGGGGCTCAACCGCTCCTGTGGGAAATCATCCGGCATCCTTCGTCGGATCCCGCCGTGACCCGACTCAAAGGAGAAGGCGATGAATTCAGCACGGCCCTCGCCGAGGCACTGGAAGAACATTCGTTCGACGCCACCGCTTTCTCCGGGGCTTTGAAAGTGATCAAAGAATTCGATGAGCGGTTGAGCGAGGAGAACTTTGATCGGGCGCTCAGAGTGCTTGCCAACAGCCTGCGTGGACCGGCCGGAGTGCTCTTAATGGAAAGCGACGAGCTTTTGCTCACCGTCTATCCGGTCGACGCGGAACAAGGCGGGACTCCTCCGGCAGGATCCATTCGCCTGGGGGAACGCGAGCGCATTGAAACCGCCTTGCGAACGGCACGAACCAATATCACGATCTGGATCATGGCCGGGTTTGGCGCCCTGGTTCTCCTCTTTGGCCTTCTCTTTGGCATCCGTGGTTCCGCCATTCTCTGTTTGTTGCCCCTCCTCGCGGTCAGCGTTCCCCTGGCACTTCTCTCCCTGACCGGAGGAATTTCCCTTCTCGCCTTGCTGGGTGCCATACTCGGTTTTTGTTTGGCGCTGGACTATGCCGCCTTCGGGATCGAAGGCCCTGACGGTCCCATCCTCTCGGTACGTCTCTCGGGGTTGACGACGGCGGTGGCTTTTGGCGTATTGTCGTTGAGTGCGATTCCCGCCTTGAGCCAACTCGGGCTGGTTGTTTCGCTGACGGTAATCATTGCCGTTCTCGCCACCGAGGTATTCGTTTCACCATCGCCGGAAAGTCCGTGAATCCACCTTTTCCAATCGCCGACTTTTTGCCACACGCCCCTCCGATGATTCTCCTTGAACGAATCACCGCGGTTTCGGCGGAAACGATGAAAGGGGAGACGCATTTTGAGCACGGCGGATTATGGAAAGATGCGCGCGGAGTTCCCTCCGCATGGTCGCTTGAGGTGATGGCGCAAGTCTGTGCGGCTTTCATCGGCTGGCACCATCAGGGGAAAGGGATTCGGCGCGGACGATTGGTGAAGGTTCACGACCTGCGTTTGCGTGCGGCCTATCTTCCATACGGGGAAACGCTCGCCGCCGATGTAACCCTCGACTCACAATCCGGTCTCAATTTTTTTGTCTTTCAGGGAACCCTGTGTAGAGGCGCCCACCTGCTGGCTTCCGCCTGGATGAGTATTCTCGCCAAATGACAGAAAAACAAAACAATGCCACTTTGCTGGAAAAGTGGGAGCAGGTGGTGGCGGAGGCGCCGGATGCGGTGGCTATCTGGGACGGAAAGACCCGCACCAAACACACTTTCGCCTCTTTGGCAGAGCGGATGGAGGCCTTTGCGGAACGTTTCCCGGGCGATCTATATGACAGAATCGTCGCTCTTTACCTGAGGGACCAAATCGACTGGTTGGTGGCTTTTATCGCTTTTCGATCACGTCGCTGTTGCCTGCTGCCTCTCGATGAGTCCGTCGCAAACCCGGCGATGAATCGTTTGCTGGAGCAAGTGGGTTCCGCGGCGATTCACACCGACACAGGGCTGTTGTCGCTCACCCAGAATTCCGGGCACCGGCCCGCGGGAGCGGCATTGCTTAAATTGACTTCCGGCACCACTGGCTCCTTAACCGTCAATCCGGAAGGGTATCTCTGTGTTGAAAGTGCGGCCGTCAGCGGCGTCATCGGAGTACCCACTTCCGATGGCCGAAAGCGCCTCGTCATGGCCGACCGGGCGGAAGTGGATGAAACGGGGGCCTTGCGGCTCCTGGGGCGGGGAGATCGGGTAATCAAATACAACGGGCGGCGCTATGATCTGGACGAATTGGAGGTTTATCTCCGGGAACAGCTGCAAACAGAGGAGGTCGCCCTGGTGTACCATGACGATCATGCATGTTTTGGATTATCTGTCCCTGATGGCATGGGGTCTTCCGCCAAAGACCAACTCGCGTCCACCCTGCCCATGATTTTCCATAAAGTAAAGGTGAAGGAATATGACCCGCTCCCCCGCAATGCACGTGGCAAACTGGATCTCGACCACCTGCTCGCATCGTTATGAGGAATGGGGGTAAGGAAGAGAGGGGTGAAATAATCTCGCGTTCGGACGCCGTCAGCTATTTACTCAAATGATGCAAGACGCTCATCCATCTGTAAAACCACACGAGGTTTTGACCGAGTATTATGACAAAGACTCGGAGAAAGAGAAGTTTCTGCGCGAAATGTTCGACACCTCGGCGAAACATTATGACCGGATCCTTCGCTATGGTTTTTTCGGGATGGGGGGGCACTATCGTTATCGCTCCCTCAAGCAGGCGGGGTTGCGCCCCGGAATGCGGGTTCTCGACATCGCCTGCGGTACGGGTGGTGTGATGCAACAAGCTTTCCGGATTACCCCGCTTTCCAATATTGTCGGACTGGATCCGAGCGAGGGGATGCTCAATGTGGCCCGCGGAAAATTCCCGGATGCCACCTTCTGGCACGAACGGGCCGAGTCCATCCCGTCCGCCGACAAGGAATTTGATTTTTTGGTCATGGGGTATGCCCTCCGCCACGTCAGTACTTTTGATGAAGCCTTTCGTGAGTATTTCCGCGTGCTCAAACCCGGCGGTAAAGTTCTCCTCATGGAAATTTCCCGCCCCCGCTCGCATGTCGGCTATCTGCTCGCGAAGCTCTACCTCAAGCAATTTGTGCCGGCCTTGTCCTTTGTCATCTGCCGCGATCGTGCGGCCCGGAAGATGATGCGCTATTTCTGTGATTCCATCAATGCCTGCGCCAGCCGCGCGGTCATTGTCGAAAGCTTGAAACAAGCCGGATTTGAAGCAGCCCAATGCCGGACGGAACTGGGTCTGTTCAGTGCCTTCACGGCGCGCAAGCCGGATTAGCCCGGATTTCTCAAAAGAAAAAGACCTGGGCGAAACCATGGATTGAGTGTCTGGAGTCGGGACCGTCGCCGAAGAGATGATTGATATTCGCCGGGAGGGTAGCCCGATTGCCACCGGGTGTTACATTACCGGTGGTGCGCTGAAACGGGAGCATCGGGAATTGGAGCATCTCCTGCTGGCGCCGGAACGATTCCCAGCGCCCACGGGATTCCACTGTCAACTCCCAGTCAGAGGGCGACACGTCCTCCGTCTTCCGCCGTCTGCCGAATCCTACTCCTCGACCACAACGTGCAAGTGGGCGATCGCCGGTTCGCCGTGCTCGTTGGTTCGCTCCACACGAACGATATAATGCCCCGGCTCGCGGTACTGATGCGTGATCGAAGCGTATCCGTCCCGCGCATGCATTTCCACGTCCGGGTCCCGCCACTGACCGTCCCTGGAACGGGTCTGCACCGTCGGGCTGCCATCGCCGAAGTCCCATGTTTCGTAACCGTGCGATGTGCTGAAAATCCGCGCCATGAAAGTCACCTCGTGGCCCGGCCGCACGCCAAGTGAAGGATGATATGATGCATGCAGGTGCGGAATGCGATACTCCGCTTTGTCCGGATTCATGACGCGGACATAGGCAAAATCATAATCAACATTCCCATTCTCATCCGTGACTTTGAGAATCTCGCTGTAGGTACCCGGTTTGTCGTATGTTCGCGTAACGCGGCTGCCCGATGCCGTACCACCGTCGGTAAACGTCCACTCGAATTCGAGTTCACTCCCCGACGATGATCGCGAGAGGGATCCGTCGAGTTCCACGGGCTTGCCGACCGCCGCGACGCGGTGAGGCCGCGCCCACGCAATGACCGCCGGATCGTACTGCTCGTGGTAGGCCTGCCAGAGGAAGGGGTACACCTCTTCGATCCCCCAATCTCCGGACGGCTGAGGTCCGGTGGCTCCGAAGTGCAGGTGCGACCAGCCACCGCTGTGCCCCTCTTTTCCAATAACTCCGACCGGGTGCCCTGCCTCCACTCGCTGTCCGATCCGGATCCGCAAATCCAGACCGACGAGGTGACTGTACCGGTAGTACCATCCCCGGTCGTCCAGGATGTAGACCGCGTCGTACCGCGCGCGGACCGGTGTCTCGTCGTACCCGGGCAATGTCTCGCCCACGGCGCTGACCACCAGTCCATCTGTGGCAGCGACAACCGGCACCAATCCTTCGGCTCCCCCGAAATCGACTTCGTTATGGTAATAGACCCGGTCCCCGATCGTAGTGCCCCCGACGTATGCCGGTTCATTCGGTCCCTGCGTGACATCCGCGCCCCAGCGTTGAAGCACCGGGTACACGAAGGTCCCCGGCTCGATCCAGGGCGATCCTTCCGGCCAGAGCCGGAGGCGGGCATCCTTTTCCAGACCCCAACGATTATGATGCGCCTCGTCGAGGTAATCCCGGACGATTGTTGCGTCGATCTGCACACCGGCAACCGTGCGGGGAAGATTGTAGTTCGCAACAGGCAGGTCGATCGTCTCGCCGTTCACCTCGACCCGGACCGACGCCTCCCGGATCGCAAGCCCTGCATCGTCGCGGCGGGTTTCGATCCCGATCAGCCGAACGTGCGCGGCGGTCCCATCGGAGAGAGTAACCATCGCCTCCTCAGTTATTTCCAGATCCACCGTCCGCACGATTGGATCCATGGTCGCCTCGGGAGGTCCGTCACCCCCCTGAACCGAGAGGGGACTCGCCAACGCGATCATCGCAACCAAAACTCGAGCGAACACAACAACAGAAGGGATTTTCTTCATTGCCTGCCCTCAGTATAGGAATGACATCGCCGGTCAAGGCATTTGGCCCCCTTCACCGGCTCGCACCTGGTCGTCCCTGTTTGTGTTTGATGCCTCCATCGTGCTTTTGTCACTGCTCCCCCCATGGGATATCACTTTCCGCGGCGGTTGCCGCCGCCGGGAATGCCAACAACGGGATTCCCGCGATCGTTGCCGCCGTCGCCATCGATTGTCACCGCAGCGCACCGACGCCCTGATCGGCGCCCGCGGTGCTCGACAGGCACGAAGAGCCCTTGACATTCCTCGCGGGACTGCGGGAGACTACGTTTGTTCTCGGGCGGGCGCAGCAGTGTCCTTCAGGAGGAAGCCGCTGGCTTGGCGGATTGTCCGACAGCGGAATCGCTTGGCATATCAGAAAGCAAAGGGAAAGCACCATGTTCATTCGCACACGTTCATTCATCCTCGCTCTCGCGGTGCTGGTTATCGGGTCGGCACACGCGTCGGCTGCAACCTACTACGTTGATTTCGCGGACGGCGACAACACCGCCGACGGGCTTTCCCCGGAGAGCGCCTGGAAGCACGCTCCCGGCGACCGGAATGCCACGGACGGCCCTTCCGACGTGGCGCTGCAACCGGGTGATACCATCCTCTTCAGGGGCGGCGTCGCCTATCACGGCTCGATCGTTCTCGAGGTCTCCGGAGAGCCCGGCAACCCGATCACGTTTCAAGGGAACACAGAAGGCGCCTTCGGCGAGGGGCGCGCCATTCTCGACGGCGGTCGCGTGATCGAGGGCTGGCAGCGGGCCGACTCGGCGGAGGAGGCCCAGGGCAACCCGCGCTGGCGCGATATCTTCTACGCAGACGTCGATCTCGATATCGAAAGCAATATGACCCACGGCCGATTTGTCGTGCACCGCAAAGCGCCCCGCGACCGGCAGGCGCCGTGGCAGCGTGTCATCCTGATCGACGGGGACCAGGGATTGCTGCCGATCGCGCAATCTCCGAAACCGTCGGATCCCTTCTATCCGGACCTTCCGCGCGACTTCTATCGCTCGGAGCACCAGCTCGATGTGCGGGAAGACGAAGGCATCAGCATTCTTACCGACGAGGAGAACTTTGTCGCGGAGGAGCCGGATCACTATAGCGGGATGCTCATCGGGGTCCACGGCGGAAACAATCATGTCTACTTTGCGGCTGTGAAGGGATACGACCCGGAGGCGCATCAACTGATCCTTCCGCACTTCAGCCCCAGCACCTACGACCAGACGCGATACGCCTTCTACAATTCGGTCCGGCTCATCGAGAATCCCGGCGAATGGGCGATCAAGCCAATCGGCGACGGGCGTTCGCGCATCTACCTGCTGCCCGAGCGACTCGAGGACGGGAAGCCCGCCAACATCGGGTTCCCGGTGTTCAACACGGGCGTCAGCGTAGAATCCGGCGCTTCCCATCTGCAGATCGAGGGATTCCTGATTCAGCGCTATTCCGGGGGCTCGGGCGGCGTCTCCGTCAGCCAAAACGATCCCCGTTCCCGAGACATTGCGATCGCCGACTCCGAGATTCGCTACATCAGCGGGTTTGCCGGCATTGGACTGCACCACTGCGATGAGATCCTCGTCGAGAACACGTACATTCACCACTGCCCGGGGTGGACGACCGCTGTCTTTCTGAATCGCGTCAACGACTACACAGTGCGCAACACGTTTCTGGACAAGAATTCAGGGAGCGGAATCCGGCACTACGAGTGCACGGAGGGAGTCATCCAGGACAACGTCATCCTGAACCATTTCGGGATGCACGCGAGCGCGATCAACGTGTACGAGGGGTGCGCCAACGTCGTGCTCGAGGGAAATTATATTCAGAACACCGCGACGATCAACCGCAACGCTGAAAACATCATCTTCCGCAACAATGTCATCGACGGCCTCGGTCGCTCCACCGTGGCCCTCGGGATGTGGACCTCGGGCAGGACGGGCGGCCGTGACCTGATCGACGTTCAATTCTTGAACAACACGTTCGTGAACATGAACCCTGATGTGGAATGGTCGGCCGGCATCATCGGCCAACAGAGAAACAGTCCCAGCTCGCCGAAGGGATTGGTCATCCGCGGCAACATCCTGGACCGCATAGGCGAAGACCTGCCCGGTGTGATTGAGCAGAACATCTACACCCGCGCGGTTGAAGAGCGCTTCATGTGCGAGAGCTGCCATGTCATCACCGACCTGGAAATGCTCTTCGTGGATCCCGCCAACGGCGACTTCCGCCGCCGGCCCGACGGACCGGCGATGGACGTCGGCGCCGATGTTCCACCGCCGCCCGCGAAGCCGGTGGGATTCTAACAACATAGAGACCATTCGAAGGCTACGAACGGCGTTCTTTCCACCTCTTAACGTTCCAGTCATGATATCTGTCAATCGCGCGTCCCTCCATACGATCGACCTCAAGACACGCATGCCATTTCGTTTCGGCATCGCCACCCTGACGGAGGTAAAACACGCCTTTCTCACCGTCGAGGCCGACATAGACGGCGAACGGGTGACCGGCACGGCTGCCGACCATCTCTTTCCCAAGTGGTTCACGAAGGACCCCGAGAAAACCCTCGATGCCGAGGTCAATGAACTGCTCCAGGTCGTTCGTCACGCGGTATCCCTTGCCCTGGAGACCGAAGGCCCGACCCTGTTCGCATTCTGGGAACGGCTTTACGACCGCCAGCTTGAGTGGGGGAACCGACTGGACCTGGAACCGCTCCTTTCGCTATTCGGGGTCACTCTCGTCGAACGCGCCCTGCTCGAAGCGCTCGCCAAGCGCCGTTCATCGACCGTTGGCGATCTCATCCGATCGAACGCTCTCGGCATAGACCTTGCCCGCACCGATCCGGCACTGGCGGGCCAGGAACCCGCCGCCCTCCTTCCTGCGACCTCCCTTCCATCCGTTTCCGCCCGCCATACCGTCGGGCTCACGGATCCGCTCATCGATGCCGACATTCCGGATGACGAACGGCTCACCGACGGACTTCCGCACTCCCTTGAGGCCTGCATCGCGGCCTATGGTCTTGCAGAATTCAAAATCAAGGTCTGCGGGCAACTCGAGCAGGATGTTCCGCGATTGCGCGAGCTTGCGGAAGTGATCACTCGCGCGGCCCCTTCTGACTTCACCTTCAGCCTGGATGGGAATGAACAATTCGGATCCTGCGAATCCTTCCACGCGTTTTGGCTCGAAGTCGTTGATGACCCCCGATTGCGAAGCTTTTTTGAGCACGTTCTCTTCATCGAGCAACCATTGAGCCGAAAAGCTGCGCTGGCCGACGATGTCGCCGCCATGCGTGAATGGCACGGGCTGCCTCCGGTCATCATCGATGAATCCGATGCAACGGTTGAAAGTACCCCGCGCGCGTTGACCCTCGGCTACGCCGGCACAAGCCACAAGAACTGCAAAGGCGTCCTCCGTGGAATACTCAACCGATGTCTCATCAACCACCGCGCCCGCGAAAATCCGGGGCACCGGTTCCTGATGAGCGGCGAGGATCTGGTGAATATCGGTCCGGTCGCGCTACTGCAGGATCTTGAAATCCAGTCAATCCTCGGCAACGCATCGGTGGAGCGCAACGGCCACCATTACATTGCCGGCTTAAGCGCTTTTCCTGTGAAGACCTGTGCGGCATTGCTGAAAGCCCATCCCGATCTCTACCGACGCACCGAAGCAGGATGGCCCACCCTGCGGATTGAACGCGGGAAACTCGACTTGTCCTCCCTGCACCGTGCCCCGTTCGCGGTGGGATTCGATCTTCCCCTCGAGGAGTACGAAGCGGTCGCAGTCCCGTAAGAGGGTGTTACAAGCCGCGGTTGGCCGAAAAACCCGCAAGTCCTCGTCCAATCGCAGCACTCGACTGATTGAACTAATATTCATTCGATTCCTCTGAAAATCCGTACATTTCGAAAACCTCGCGGCTCGCAGGGCCCGCGAGAAACTCGGCAAACTCCAGGGCGGCATCGAGATTCGGGGACGTGGTCAGGACGGCGACGGCGACCTGTCCGGCGACGGTTCGTGCCTCTGCGATGATACCCTGCTCTCCGGCCGCTTCCAGCCATGCCCCGTCGCGCGTCAGAATCAGGTCGCCCGCACGATCACGCTCCAACGCGCCGGCCAAGGCGCCCGGAGCACCGTATCGCACCTGCACCCGAACACCGGCTCGCCTCTCAAACCGGCCGATGACACCGGACGCGTGCTCGATGCCCGGCTCCTCAACGGGAGCGCGGAGATCCGAGTCGCAGAGCAGCACCACGACGACAGACTCCGGCGGACGCGCGTCGATGAACAAGCTGTATGCAAGAAGGAGTCCGCTGGCCGTTGCCACGGCTGCGACCACGGGAACCGCATAGATCCAGATTCGGCTCATTGCGAAAGCAAGACGCCGGATTCCAGTGTGAGCCGCTCATCGGCTTCCACGCTCCGATCGTGTGTGGCAAGCAGCACCGCTCCGCCGCGCCGCGCGAACTCGCGGAGATGCTGCAATACAATCTCTGATCCGTCTTCGTCCAGGTTGCCGGTCGGCTCGTCCGCAAGAACGAGTGCGGGCTCGTTCAACATGGCTCGTGCGAGAGCGACTCGCTGGCGTTCGCCGGTGCTGAGTTCGGACGGCGGGTGATCGATTCGATGGGCGAGTCCGAACGCATCGATGAGGCGCCGCGCCCTCGCCTCCGCCTCCTCGCATGCAGCGGCGAGCGTCGGCGCCAGAACGTTTTCCAGGATATTGAGGTAGGGGATCAGATGGAACTGCTGAAAAACAAACCCGATCCGGTGGGCGCGGAAGCGGGCTCGCGCCTCAGATGAAAAGCGGTAGATGTCATCACCACGCACGTGCACCGATCCGGCGTTCGGCGCCAGCAGCCCGCCCGCGGTGAGGAGGAGCGTGGACTTTCCGCTGCCGCTTGCACCGCATACGACTTTGAACCCCCCGGGCTCCAGAGTCAGCGAAACATCGCGCAACGCCGCAACGGCAGGCCGCCCACGCGGGTGATAGGTTTTCGTGACCCCGGTCAGTTTCAGTACATTCGTGATGTGGGTCATAGCTCTCTCAGGATATCGGCCGGATCCTTGTGCGATGCCTTCAACGCCGGCACCCATCCCGACACCGCGCAAAGCGCGACCGCGACGAGCAAGGATGCGAGAAACAATAGCGGATTAAACGACCGTACGAACTCCATGGACAGCGGCGAGATTCCCGCCCAGGCAGCGCCCACCGTAACGCCTGCAAAATATCCGATCGCGGCGCCAATCACGCCCAGCACCGCCGCCTTGCAGAGGAAGACTGCAGCGATCTTCGATTCGGTGACTCCGATCGCCCGAAGGATTCCGATTTCGGACTCGCGCTCGCGCACGTTGCCCAGGATGAGAAAGAAGATCCAAAGCCCGGATGCCAGCAAGACCACCGGAATGAGAATCGAGGTAAATGCACGCCTTGCCTCACCCATCTCCTGCCGGTGGTTGATCTCGGCGGCGATCGCCCTGCGCGCCTCCGCCTCCGCCCTCTGCCGAGCCTGCCCTCGCGCGATCACCCGGGAACTGAATTCAAGCACCTGCACGTCCGACAGGATACCATGCACTTCTTCAGTGATCTGACCCAGCGCATCGATATCGCAGATACACTCGAGCGCGAAAATGGCGTTGATCTGCCCCTTTCTTCCCAACCATTCCTGCGCCTTGTCCAAACCACACCACACCATGATGTCCTCCTCGTTGCCTTGAGGGCGATTGACCCGGTGTATCCGAAAGGTCTCACCCATCAGGGTGGCCATGTCGCCGGCCTGGAGGCCAAGCTCTTGCGCCACCGCATGCCCGAGATTGAGGCTTCCCTCCGGAACCGCCTCAATGATCGGATTCCGGTAGGCCGTGCCATCCTCGGTCAGGAACCGGGCCAGGTGGTAGACCGGCACCTGGCCGGGCGTCCCGTTCAGAATGATCTCGAGGTCGCGGCCCGGCCAGGTGATTCGCTCTTGCAAGACTGGAAGCAGATGGTTGAGCGTTTCGATTCCTCCGGTGGCGAGCTCGTAGACGTACTCCTCCGGCATGTAGGTGTTGGGATGTCCGGCCGATCTGAGCGCCGCGAGGCTCTGGTTTTCGTGCAGGACCATCACATTATGCCCCATATCCCGCATGATCCTGCGATAGTCGTTCTCGAGCCGGTTCATCTCCTCCCGGGTCTCGCGCTCCCGTTCGGCTAGAATCTCCTCCGTTCGAGTTTCATGAGCACTCAGCAGGGTGACTGCGCCGGCGAGCGTGGCGATGGCCACCGCCACACAGAGGAGACCGATGACGAACGCCGGCTTCCTGTGTCGGATCTCGCGTCCGACGAGCGTCCAGACACCCAGTCCCTGCCGGCCCGCGTCTGCGTTGCGGGCACTCATTTCTCCAACCGCTCCTTCGCTTCGTCGACACGGTCGAGGAACTGACCGGCGTCGGGGGAAGCCGTGGAAACATCGTATGTTGAACGCCGATCCACCTGTCCGTTCCAGTCGAAAGACATCAGGATGTCGACGCCCGGATTCAGAGCCTTGATCTGGCAGGAACACGGTCCGGTGAGAAACTCGCCGGCCCGGGCAAGCGTCCTCGCGTTGATGCCCTCGCCAACCAGTGCATACATGATGAGTCCCCGGCCGTAGATCGGAAACGCGATCGGCTTGCCATCGAATTCCTTCAGATCCCGCTCGCTTCCGAGGAGCATACGAACGAGCATGCTTTCCTTCGGATCCTCGCGCCCGAGCGTCAAAAGGCTGAACGCAATATCGGTATGGATATCGCCCAGATCGACACCGTACATCTCGGAGGGATCGGCCACTTCCAGGATGGTCTCGAGCCGGGCGAGCTCGGTTTCCAGGGTTTGGCGGGCGCGTCGGTCGGCGCGCCTGTTTCCGCTCTCCAGGAATACCCAGACCGCCGCGTCTCGATCGATGAGGCGTTCCGCGATCGCCTGACGCATGGGCGAGTGCAGGATCGCCTCGACCACACCGGTCTCAAGCGGTCCTTCCCAGAGTGCCTCGCGAATCCCGGATTGCCGGGGGAAGCGAACTGCCAGGTGGGGGAGCTGCAGGTCCGCCGCCGGGGCGATTGTCGCCCGCGAATAATCCCGCTCGATGAGCTTGATGTTCGCGTGACCTCCCCTGCTTCCGCGTTGCGCCTGCTTCAGGATGTCAAAGGCGGCTCGCTGACCGTCCGTAAAACTCCCATCGTGGCGCACCTCGACCTCGAACCGGTCGGAATCCCAATACTCCAGTGCAAACTGGAAGACGGGGATCGGACAAGCTTGGAGGGTGGACACGGATGCAATCACCGCGAGGACGATCACGGTTGGAGCACGAATCCCGGTGTATTGTATGATTCGCTTCATGTAATCTGATTCCGGCAATCCCGCGTTTCAGGAATCCGCCTCTGGGTGCGTTTCATTTTCATCTGACGTTATAGCCGTAGCGTTCAAAGACCTGCCGCCCGAATTCCGAAGATGCCAGCTCCATGAACTTCCCGGCGGCATGGCGATCGCGCGCGTTGTGGAGAGGAGGCAGATTGAGTCGGTACGGGAGAGGATGACAATCCCAAGCGCGACGCCGGAAACGATGTCGGAGCACGCCAACCTCCGAAGCCATCGTTTCGCAATCTGTGGAGCTCCCGTGATCAGCCCCCCTCCCCCGCTATCAGCTCAATGCCATTGATCATCGGTGCGCGCTCTGAGCCGGTTGATCTGCGGAGTTCGATGGTCATGCTCGATGCGACATTGACCGAGAACTCCTTCACAATCCCGCGCAGGCAGCCGGCCGCTTCGGCGACGATGTCGAACCCGCGCAACCGCTCTTCGCCGTTGATGATCACATCGAAAACCCTTTGCCCGGCAGCAACTCCCGCTTCGAGTTCGGCGAAATGGAGTTTCACCGTGTAGCCGGTGGGGAGAAGATCGTCGATCGCGATGATCTCCTCTCCGTTGATCTCCCACGCGGAGGCGCCAACCCAGTCGATGCCGCCTTCATCCGGAGAGATTGCCGAGGGATGGCGCCGGTGAGTGCCGGAGAAATCGTGCCAGACGCGGTTCGATGCATCGACCCGTCGGCCCGGAGCCCCGAAGTTGAGCCCGTATCCCTCCGGATCGGGCGGCGAAGCGTCGTAGCGGGTCCATACTTCGATATTGGAGTCGCCCGGCATATGAACCATGGCGAGCGAGGTCTGGTGCGGGTAACTGCACGTACAGGTGCGCGTGTAATCGAGGGCGTTGAGCACGCCGTCGGCCGCAATCATGTTCGCGGTGCAGCCGGAACGAAAGCCGCCGAAGGTTCCCGTACCGGTATCGTGCTCAAGGTCGAAGAATCCGGCGTATCCGCTCCGGTACATGAGCAGGTGTACGCTGGCGTTCAGGGTGTTGCATCCGTAGGCCCGGCTGTAGCTCCAACCGCTACGTTCACCGGTGTGGGGTTGCTCGCGCATCCAGTCCTCACCGGTCAAAATCGAGCGCGCCGTCCCCGGCCGGCCGGGGATCAGCATCTCACCCCGCACCACTCCCGGCAGTGTGAAATCCCCGCTCCGCTCCCACAGAATCGCGCCGTCGGCGCCGCGGCGGGCGGTCATCCGTCTCGGTTCATCCTCGAGCGTGCGCCGCAGGTCCTGGCTGCCGCCCTCGATGAGGATCTCATGTTCCGCGGCATAGATCAGGAATGTTCCGAATACGTTGCTGTCCGTGCGCCAGCGCACCGCGCCCGAGCCCAGGTCCAGAGCGAACACTTCCGATGCTTCCGCGGACTCTATTCCCCGGCGCATCAAGTGCTCCAAGGCGTTCTCTGAAAGTCCGTCGATCAGGTAGAGCGTATCGTTCGCCGCGACAATCGCGTTGTGCCGGAACCCGATTCGCGCTTCCCGCTCCCACTGCACCGCTCCGGTGTGGCGATCCATCACCACGATACGCCGGCTCGATGTGCCGCTGTAGCTCTCGGTCCAACCGAGTTCCTGGTCCTCGAAAATATGAGGCTCCGCCGTCGCGATCAGGAGATCGCCCTGGACGCTTAAATGCCCCCAGTCGGGCGCTTCATCACCGTAGATCTCAACCACGCTCCGGCCGGGGAGTTCGAACGCGTCGCTCGTCTCACCGGTTGCCGGATCGAGCCGGTGGATCCGGCCGCCGTACCGCAGGTAAATACTGTCTGGAAGCGTGACGAATGGGCTTCCGATGTAGGTGGCTCCGGGGATATTGGTCATGTATACCTCTTCGCCTTCCGCCCACCGTTCCTCCAATTCCATATCGGTGAACGGGTGGCCGATCCCCGGGAACGCACGCTCCCACAGCTCCCGACCGGTGTACACGCAGCGTGCGCTGATTGTTTCGACTCCGAGAAAGACCTGGCGCCCGGCGGCGATCTGCGGCCGCGGACCGCCCGCGTGCCGCGGGAGGATGTTGTCGTTGCCGGGACCGCCGAACCAGAGCAGGCCCAACGGCAGCCGAACGCGTTCATCCAGCGATAACATGGTGTTCGCCTCGTCATGATGCTGGTGAGTCCACTGGCCGGCTCCGGTCAGGGGACCGGCGCGACGGGCGAAAAGGTGCCCGGGGCGCGGCGATACCACCACCTGGTCGGGCGCTACCGCGGCGGCGGATTCGTATATTGGAGAAAGACGCTCCGGTGACGCACCGAGCCAGGCGAGCCCGCCGTATGGTCGCAACCGGTCCAGCACCGATTCCAGGGTCGCGGCATCGGAACCGATCCCCGCCGCTTCGACATCCTCGCTGAGCACCAGACTGAACAGATACGGCTGCACGGAAAACGTCGCCGGATCCGATTCGACGACGGACGCCCGGCGTCCGTACATCCCCGCATCGACCAGTTCGTCGCGCAGGGTCCGCACGCGTTCGGGATCCGGTTCGACCACCAGAACCCGGAGGGCGCTCTGCTTGAGCAGTGCCCGCGCGAGGTCGCCGGAGCCCGCTCCGAGCACGAGCGCATAGCCTTCAGATTCGTCCAGTTCCTCGAGCAGTGCACCAACGACCTGTCCCGAGTTGCCCGCGGGTGAATCCAGCGGCGTTGGACGATGCGCATGGCGCCGCGGAACCCGTTCCTCGGGTCCGAAGCAATAAAGGGTTCCGTCCTTGGTCGTAACAAACAGCCGGTCGCGGGCGGCGAGCTTGTAGAAGACATCCCCCGCGATCTCATCGCGTACGGCTGCGAGGCGGTCTTGCAGCATCGTGTTCCGGCGAACGCCCATGCCTTCACTGTGAACGCCGTACCCACCGCCACCTTTATGGTCCTTGCGAGGGTCGATCTCAATGGACGCTCCGGTCTCCCGATCGAAAACCGCGGATGGCCCGCGTCCACCGGAAACAATCAGCCGGTCCTCATCCACCGCAAGGTACCCCTGCGGCACAAGCCCGCCGTACCCATACGCCCCTCCGTGGGGCAACGGGACATAATCCGAACTGGTGGAGTCGTTGACCCACACCACCTCGCCGGTCTTCGCGTCGAGGGCGTAAATGAACACCCCATGCAACGGCCAGATGCCAGCAGAAAAGTAGACCGTGCCATCGCTGACCACCGGTCCACCGCGGGCCGGCCAGAAGCTGATGATTCGCTCGTTACCGAGCAGACGGTGGTCGGACGGTCCGCCGCGAAACGCCCACAGCAATTCGCCCGATCCCGAGTCCACGCAGTAAAGATACCCGTCGTCCGAGACAAAGAAAACCCGCCCGTTCCATGCAGCGGGCGCAAGGCGCACAGGCCCGCCGGTGTAGAACCGCCACATTTCGGCGCCGTCGTCGATGCCATACGCGGTAACACTATCCGTAGCATTCGAGGGCACGAAAATCCGTCCCTCCTTGACAACCGGTGCGTAGGAGAGGTCGAAGTCGAGCTTGCCCCGGTGATCCCATTGATGTCGCCACGCCCGCTCGGGCGCCGGAAGCTCCCGCACCCACTGCAAATGCAACACCGGTGCCAGTTCGTGCGGGGTATCCGCACTCCGGGCCGCATCAAACCGCCACATCGGCCAGTCGGGTTTCGCCACCCGCACCCGGCTCGACCGAATCGGAGTCAGCGCCCGCTCGTCGTCGATCACGACATGATAGGTTCCGATGTCCGCTTCCGTCATTTCAGAAACGGTCAGAGCATTCCCGGTAGCGCCGGCAATCGGTTCCCCGTCGAAGTACCACTGATAGGAGACCTTGCCCCGTGGATCACGCGGCTCAACCGGTCCCAGCACAACCGTTCTGCCGCGCTCGAACTCCCGATGCCTGGTGAGATCGCTCACAAACGGCCGGGCGAGAACCCAGTGTGGATTGCCGATGAATCGGCCGTCGTTTTCACCGGCCAGATTACGCACGGTGGTACCGGCGCCGTCATCCAACGGCCAGTAGCCCACCAGCCCGGGTTCGTTTCCCTTAAGAGAGGAAAATCGGTCCGCGAGGATCTCCGCCTCACCACGTGCGTGATTCCAGGCACGAACATCCTGCAGCATCCCTTTAGCACCGTTCGCGTTTTCCAGGGGAAGTCCGGCGTTCATCAAATACATGGTTTCAGCGATCGCATCGAACCCACCGGGGTGCGGCGCTTCGCCTTTGAGATTGCCATCCACATAGAACCGAACGCTCTCCGAGTCCCAGGCAACGCTCACTCGCTGCCACTCCCGCATCCGTATCGGCGCAATGCCGGTAAGCAGCCTTGCGTTCGCACCGAAGCCGACCGCCCAGGAATCCCCGTCCACCTTGACCTGGATGCGGTTGCGCCATACTTCCTCGGGCTCCTGATGCCCGAAGAAAAAGGCGTCGGGCTGAAGAGAGGCGGGATAGGTCAGAAATTCAATCGTCCCGGCACCGGTCTGCAGCCCCGATGTCCCCACAGCCACCGCGTCCCCCCGAGCGGGAAACTCAAGCGCGATTTCCGAAACCGGTCCGCCGCCCGCATCCGTGCCGGATGCGCTTCCGCCCAGAAGTCCGACTCCGACAACGACTCCGGCGAGCCGGTAACGCCAAACCCGGAACCCAAGCCGGTTCAACGGCGTTGTGGCGGGGCGCTGCCTCCAGAAACCTCCCCTTGTCTTCGTGTGTGCCCAAGATCCGTTCATCGATTCATACTCCTCTCGTTGTTACTGCTTGTACCGCAACCGATCACCCCATTGCTCTGCAATCGAATCGCGCGTGCGGCGGTTGCCGTCGGCGAGTCGACCCCACGCAGCGTTCGCAATGCCTCGTGATGATGCACCCCAACCGCTACCGCCAGGTTAGGGGCCCGTCGAATCGGTTGTCAAAGCGATACGTCTCCGCCCTGAGCGCTCACTCCTTGTTCCAAAAAGAAATCGACAACGCTATCCCGGCTTGCATCTCATAGCGGCCCTGTGAGCGATTACTATCTCGGCATCGACGGCGGTGGAACCTCGACGCGCGCGCTCCTCGCGAATAACGAGGGCCGGGTCTGCGGCATCGGAACCGCCGGCTCCTCCAACTACCATCACGCGGGAGTGGATGGGACGGCGCGGGCGCTTGTGGAGGTGATCGACACGGCACTGAACCAGGCGAACGTCGATCGAAACCAACTGACGTCCATCTTTCTGGGGATGGCCGGAGTCGTGAACCGGAGCGACCACGAGGCGATTGAGCGGGCGATCGAGCCGCTCGGACTGACCCCGAAGACCAAAGTCGGAATCGGCCACGATATCCGGATCGCACTGACCGGGGGGCTTGCCGGTGCATCGGGGATCGCGCTGATCGCGGGGACCGGCTCCTCGTGCTATGGCCGTAATGAGTCGGGGCACGCGGTTCAGTGCGGCGGATGGGGAGCGCTCGTCGACGATGTGGGGAGCGCCTACTGGATGGGGGTGGAAGCCCTCAAGGCGGCCGTGCGGCAGGCCGATGGACGCCTGCCGCCGTCGAATCTCAGGGAGACGATTTTTCGAGCGATCGAGATCGACGACATCCGGGATTTCCTGGCCCGCGTCCACGGGACCGGGATGAAGCGCGACGAAATCGCAACGCTTGCCCCCGTGGTCATGGATCTTGTCCGGGCGGGGGATGCGACCGCGGCGGGGATTCTTGCGGCGGGAACCGAAGGGCTGGCGGAGATGGTGCAGACAGCGGCGGATCGATTGGGATTGCATGAGCCCCCCGTTGTCGTTTCGGGTGGGTTGTGGAGCTCCGGCGAACCGTTTCAGTCCCATTTATGCGAGGCGATTCGGCGCCGGGTTCCAAAAGCCGCCATGCAAACGGCAACGCTGACCCCCGTTCAAGGCGCCGCGCTCGAAGCGCGTCGCCTCGTGCGCGACGACGCGGAGGACCGGTTTCTCGAATCGCTGAACAAAGGATTGTTACCATGCTAGAACAGTTCAAGGAACTCGCAGCCGCCTACTGCCCGGAATCCGCGACGCTCAGCCGCGGATCCACGGTGGAACGCCGGCTCAGTCAGCTGCGCGATGTCTTCGGAGACCCAGCAGCCGTCGACCTTCTCCTTGAGCGCGATGATCCGGTGCTCTACCGTGTCATGGCGATCGAACCGGCCGATGGCCCCGGCGACCTGCACCTCGGTCTTGGCATCCTCTACCCGGGGAAGGTTGGTGGAGAGTATTTTCTGACCAAGGGACACCTCCACACGACACGCGAAGCGGCCGAGGTGTATATCGGGCTGGCCGGTGACGGAGTCATGCTCCTTGAGGACGAAGCAGGCGGCAATGTCCGCATGGAACCGCTCGGCTCCGGGAAACTGGTCTACGTGCCCGGCCACACCGCGCACCGGACGATCAACACCGGTTCGGAGCCGCTCACCTATTTCGGCGTCTACCCGGCGAACGCCGGTCACGACTACGGTGCCATCGCCGAACGCAATTTCACCCATGTGGTCATCGAGATCGACGGCCAACCGACGCTGCGCAAACGAAAGGATGTCTTTCCCAACGGATAACCCGACGCGAGCGGAGGGATTGGGTGTCCGGACGCACGGCACTTCATGCCGGCAGCTGTTTATCTTCTCGACCGAACAGGAGGACGGAGAGTGCCGGGAGATTCCTGGCAGCGGGGATGGGGAACCTCAGGATCTCCACCCTCTCTACACCCTCAATTCCACACCATCAAACCATGACCCACTACGCAACCAAACCGATACCCGATCGTAAGCCCGATGTCGCTCTCGTGGAACGCCCCTGGGGGAGCTTCCGTCAGTTCGCATTCAACCGGGAGTGCACGGTCAGCCTCATGGAGGTGAAGCCGGGCCAGCGCCTCTCCCTTCAAAGCCATACCGGACGGGCCGAGCTTTGGATTGTGCTCGATCCCGGGGCCCGGGTCCAGATCGGCGACGCGATTCGCGATTGCGAGCCGGGCGAGGAACTCTGGATTCCGGTCAACGAAAAGCACCGCCTCTCCTGCGCCGGAGATCGCCCGTGCCGGGTGCTCGAAGTGGCCTTCGGCAACTGGCAACAAGAGGACATCGCCCGCTACGAAGACGATTTCAAGCGTCCGGAAACGGGCGAATGATCATTCATACCAATGAGCAGCTACCTGAAACGACTCGGGCTCGACCGCCCCGCATATGACAAACAACCGTTCATTCCGGTTTCCGGATTCGACGACGCATGCCGGCGCGGGTGGGAGGAGATCTGCAGCGAGCTGCGACGAGCCACGGCCGCGTCCAATCGCCGAAAGACGATCGTCGCGATCGAGTGCTACGGGGGAGTGCTCGACCGCGAGCTCATCCCGGCGCTCCGCACCGGCCTGCGGCCGGTGGCCTTTCACGTCACAACCGATTCGGTTTTCAAGTCGCCGGAGGAAATTGATCGACTCTGCGCCTCCGACCTGGGTGGGGACGACCCGGTTTTCGGACAGATGACACGCCTCGAACTCGCGGATTTCATCAGCCCTTCGCGGGTGCGGACCCTGGCGGAAGCCATCGCCGCGATCGAGTCTGGATGCGTGGTGGTCTACG